>JAAYID010000278.1 GCA_012744285.1 Alcaligenaceae bacterium | reverse complement strand
GGTCAGTGCCGCCCAGCGTTTCAGGCTGTAATCCAGTGCCTTGGCCGTGCCGGTACCATTCAATACCCGCTGGCGTTGGGCCAACATCCAGGTGTGCAGGGCATCGGCCAGGGGTTTGGCTTTTTCTTGTCGTAGCGCCAGGCGTCGGGCGGGTGGCAGGGGCGCTGCCTCGCGCTCGATCGCGTAAAGTTCGCCAATCAATTCCAGAGCCCGTTGACCCACAGGGCTCTGATTGTTCTTGTGCAGGTCGAAGTATTTACGGCGCGCGTGCGCCATGCAACCGAGCTCAGTCACGCCCTGGCGGAACAAGGCGTTGTAGCCCGAGTAATCATCCACGACCAACTGACCTTGCCAGTCCCCCAGGAACTCGCGGGCATATCGACCCGCTCGACCCTCATTGAAGTCGTAGATGACCGCCTTGAGCGATTCGAACTGACCCGGTGCATAGGTCCAGAAATAGGCTTTATGCGTCTTGCCACTGCCCGGCTTGAGCATGCGCACCGGTGTTTCGTCGGCATGGAGGATACGGTGCTGCAAGATACACCGACGCAGGGCGTCGACCAGCGGTTGCAGTTCATGACCGCATTGCCCGACCCATTGGGCCATGCTCGAGCGCGGGATGTGCATGCCGTCGCGCTTGAAGATCGCTTCCTGGCGATACAGGGGCAAATGATCGGCATATTTGGCGATCAGGATCTGGGCCAGCAACCCCACGGCGGCGATGCCCTTGTCGATGATGTACGCGGGCATCGAAGCCTGCGTCATCGACTGGCAGTGTGTACACGCCCAGACCCCACGCACATGACGCTCAACGCTGAAGGTGCCTGGGGTGTAGTCCAGCTTCTCGCTGACGTCTTCACGAATACGCTTGAGCTGGCAGCCACAATCGCAGGTTGTGGACGCCGGTTCATGGTGGATGGTGGTGCGGGGCAACTCGGGCGGCAAGGCCGCACGGCGCGGTTTATCGCGCGGTTCACCCGCAGCAGGCGGGTTTTTAAGTTTATTAAGTTCGCGCTCGATGGCCTCAAGGTCTTCGCCCACGGCCTCATCGAACAACAACGCCTGTTCACCGCTGAACTGTTCGCTTTTCTGGCCGAACTTGTGCCGGCGCAAGATGGCAATCTCGTGAGACAACGCCGTGATACGCGCCGCTTTGAACGTGATGTCTTGATCTTTGCGTGCATTGGCCAGCATGAGCTGACGCGCCAGTTCGCGCAACTGGTGCGCGTCTAGCTGGTCAAGGTCATCGGGCGTGTTCGTCATCATGAGGCGTAGTGTTACACAGCGCCTGTGCGCCGGCTATTGGCAACGTCCCCGATTGCAGAATGACGATCTTTTAGGGTTAAACCAGACGGATAATGCCAGCCTCACCGATACGCTGCCAAGGCAAGCCCAGCACCAGGGCATCGAGCTGCTCGTGAGTGAGTGATACGCTGCCATGGCCGTCATTTGACCACACGAAATGGCCTTGATTCAGACGCCGTGCCACCAACCAGACGCCGATGCCGTCATGAACCAATACCTTCATGCGATTGGCCCGTTTGTTGGCAAACACATACGCATGATGCGGATGCGCAGCGCCAAAGACCCGCACAACCCGTGCCAGGGCCGTATCGGCACCGGCCCGCATATCCAGGGGCTCAACGGCCATCCAGACCTGGTCGATACGGATCATGCCATCAATTCCCGCAGCACGTGCGCCAGTGCCTGGCTGTTCGAAGACGGCCAATGCAGTGTAATGTTCATCCGCGTTGCGCTCAGCTCGACCCGCACGGTAGCATCAGCCGTTGGGGCACGTTCGTGACGATGCGCTGAGGCGGGCATCAGCAACGAGGTCGACGTTGGCGGCCCCAAAGCAATAAACTCAGGCAATGCCCCCGCAGGTGCTGGCACAGGCACCGGGTCTGTGGGTGCATCGTCAAGGGTATGCAGCCCCAAACGTTCATGCTCAATGACCCATCGACGTAAAAGGTTGGCATTCAAACCGTGATCAAGTGCGATAGCGGCCAGCGAGGCACCGCTGCTTAAGCACAGCTGGACCAGTTCGGCTTTGTACGCGGGGGAGTGTTTACGGCGCCGACGCCGACCATTAGTATCTTGGTGCATACGTGTCCATGGAAAAATAAATGGACACGTATGCTCTAACACAGCGTCAGCAGATTCAAGATGGGGTTGGCTGAACGCTTACCGCTAAGCCGGGCATTGGCTGTTGATGCGATGGATTCTCATGGCAACGGTGTCTTAGCGCTATGGCAATAACCTCTTTAGATACCACTCCGCTGCCCGTGCGTCAGGGCGTCGCGCCCAGCCGTGTGCATCTGCCTCAGGGCCCTTGGCCAACCCTGATCGATTTCCTGATCGAACGATTTCCGTTCACCGCACCACAGGTGATTCGGGAGCGGCTGGCTCGCGGTGAGATTGTCGATCAGGACGGAGTCTCGCAAACAGCTGACACCACCTATCAACCCAATCAATGGCTTTGGTACTATCGTGAGGTACCTGATGAAGCCATCGTTCCTTTCGAAATTGATATCCTGTACCGCGACGAGCGGATACTGGTGATCGATAAACCCCATTTTCTGGCCAGTATTCCTGGTGGGCGCTATTTGCGGGAAACAGCGCTGACGCGTCTTCGTCAACAGCCAGGGTTAACCCAGCTGAGTCCGGCACACCGACTGGATCGTGAGACTGCCGGTGTCATGCTGTTGACGCTTGACCCTTCGTGTCGTGGTGCGTACCAGTCACTGTTTCAGTCGCGCGAAGTCCAGAAGATTTATGAGGCCGTTGCGCCCTGGCGCGACGGGCTTGAGTTTCCACGTATGCATGAAAGTTGTCTGGCCCCTAAGGCCACGCATTTCACCATGCAGGAAGTACCGGGTGAACCTAACAGCCGAACTCTGATCGAGTTGCTTCGCCGCATGGGTGATCTGGCGCTTTATCAGTTGTCTCCTGTGACAGGTCGAAAACACCAATTACGGGTCCACTTGAGTTCGCTGGGTATACCGATCTGCAATGACCTTTTTTACCCGGAACTGCAGCCGTCAGCGTCATTTGACAATTTTGACCGGCCGTTGCAGTTGCTGGCACGACGCATCTCATTTACTGATCCCTACACAGGGCAAGAGCGTGTGTTCGAAAGCCGGCGAACGCTGGAAATGGCGCTGTAATTTATCGTTAAAGTGCTCGTTGGGACGCACCATGGTATGCCGGGTGAGCGCCTGCCAAGTATAGACGCGTCGCCCTTGGCTCTCATTCTTGCCGCATCGTATGCCACAATTGATGCTGTATTCAACATTCCGGTAAATCGCAGCAATGTCCGATTCCATGAAACAGCGCCTCGAGCATATACGCACCCGCATCCAGCAAGCGTGCGCGCGCGCAGGACGGGACCCAGCAACCGTTAATTTACTGGCCGTCAGTAAAACATTTGGTCCGGACGCCATTCGTGAAGCGGCCGGATTGGGGTTGGTTCAGTTTGGCGAGAATCGCATGCAGGAAGTCCGTGAAAAGGTTCCTCAGCTTGAGGACCTGGCCTTGCGCTGGGTGCTGATCGGTCATTTGCAAACCAACAAGGCCAAAGATGCAGTACGCTGGGTCAACGAAGTGCAATCGCTTGACCGTGAGTCACTGGCCGAGGCA
The DNA here is from genome assembly GCA_012744285.1 of Alcaligenaceae bacterium. Taxonomy (GTDB): domain Bacteria; phylum Pseudomonadota; class Gammaproteobacteria; order Burkholderiales; family Burkholderiaceae_B; genus Neopusillimonas; species Neopusillimonas aromaticivorans. The sequence goes on along the minus strand of JAAYID010000278.1, from coordinate 20,203 downwards.
CTGCATCGACGTTTGGCAGACGATGGGCGAAGTATCGACGTTTTGGTCCAGGTTAAAACGTCACCAGAGCCTTCGAAGTTTGGCCTTGAACCGGGTGAGCTGTTGCCTTTCCTTAACGTACTTCAAAACTATCCAACGCTGAAGGTTAAAGGTTTGATGACGCTAGCCATTAATTCTGATGATGAAGCGGCGGTACGTGCGTGTTTTAGCCAGCTGCGTCAGTTGCGCGACCAGGCGCAGGCGGCCGGCTATACCGGTGTTCAACGCCTGTCGATGGGAATGACCAGTGACTTTGAGTGGGCGATCGAAGAGGGGGCAACCGATATCCGGATTGGTTCTGCGCTGTTTGGCAGCCGCAGTTACGCTTGACCTCTGTTTGAATGGGCAACCGCATCAGGCGTGTTCATTCAACGTTCTATTCGCATGACGTTATTTCCGCACGTTGCTGTTAAGCATGACCCATTGTGTTGTTGTAATCCAGGCCGGATATTACGGTAATACGCCTTTCGGCTCGGCTTTGCCGGGACGGGCTCAACGCCCTGTAGCTCTCTCGAGGTTTTTATGAAAAAAATTTTTATACGTCTGTTTGCAGCCATATTCGGGATGGCCTGTACCGCAGCCTTTGCCCAGACACTGGATGCGGTCAAAAAGCGTGACTATTTGCAGTGTGGTCTGACCACCGGTTTTGCCGGGTTTTCAGCACCCGACGACAAAGGGCGTTGGCAAGGGCTTGATGTTGATCTGTGTCGTGCAGTGGCGGCTGCCGTATTGGGTGATGCGGAAAAGTACAAGGCAATTCCACTGAATTCCCAGCAGCGGTTTACCGCTTTGCAGTCCGGAGAAATTGATGTTCTGGCGCGTAATACTTCGGTGACACAGCAGCGAGATACTGCATTGGGGGTAATTCATGCGGGCATCAACTTTTACGATGGTCAGGGGTTTCTGCTGCCCCGGGCTTCAGGCGTGAGTTCGGCCAAAGAGCTTGATGGGGCAACGATCTGCTTGCAGACCGGAACATCGAACGAAAACACCTTGGCTGATTGGGCGCGTGCCAACGGCATTCAGTACAAGCCCGTAGTCATCGAACAGTTCAATGAGGCCGTATCGGCGTTCGCGGCGGGGCGGTGTGATGTGTTTTCAACCGATGCCTCCGGCCTGGCCGCGATCCGGGCATCACGCCTGGGCAATCCGGATGACTACGTCGTTTTGCCTGAACTGATTTCAAAAGAGCCTCTGGGGCCGTTCGTTCGTCAGGGTGACGACGCGTGGCTCAATATTGTGAAGTGGTCATTGATCGCCATGATGCTGGCAGAAGAACTGGGTGTCAGTTCGGCGAATGTCGATGACCAGCTTAAAAGCCCCTCACCGGCCATACAGCGATTGCTGGGGGTCACCGGTAACGCCGGAAAGAACCTTGGGCTGGATGAGCAATGGGCCTATCGTATTGTGAAACAGGTTGGCAATTATGCCGAAAGTTTCGAACGCAATGTGGGCCAGAGCAGTCCTCTTAAAATCGAACGAGGCATGAATGCGTTGTGGCGCGATGGCGGTTTGATGTATCCATTGCCAATTCGTTAAGTTATGGGCGCATGCCTGGTGCTTGAGTTGACCTTGGGTTAGTTCATTAAAACGTTAATGCTTCGCTTGCTGTTGCAGGCGCCCGTCCGGCAGGCGTTCAATATGTCCGTCCAGCTCAAGTTCAGTCAGGCGTCGATTAAGCAGTACGATGTCCAGACCCGTGCGTTCAAGCAGGGTGTCGACGGTAACCGGGTCGAAGCCCAATGCCCTTAAAACACTGTCGTTTTTGGGAAGCCCGGTATCTTTGCGGTTGGGGTTGCTGTCGGCGGCAGGAATGCCGGGGGCCCCAGCGCCTTGGTAGCCGGTGCGTCGCGTTGTTGGTTGACCTGACCGTGTCACGATCCCGGGCAGGTTGGACTGCAGTTCTTCAACAATATCCTGACCGGACTCAACCAGCTTTGCTCCTTGGCGGATCAGCGCATGGCACCCGCGTGACAGGGGCGAGTGGATCGAGCCAGGTATGGCAAAAACTTCGCGCCCGATTTCAGAAGCCTGGCGTGCGGTAATCAGTGAACCACTTTGCAATGCGGCCTCGACCACCAGTACGCCACGGCTTAGCCCGGCCACAATCCGGTTACGTCGTGGAAACTGATGCGGCAGGGCCTTGCATCCCAGCGGAAATTCAGTGACCAGAGCCCCTTGCTCTGCAATCTGGTGGGCCAGGTCGCGGTTGCGTGCAGGGTAAACAATGTCGATACCTGTACCCAGGACGGCGATTGTGCTGCCGCCTTTTGGCCCTGCCGCAAGGGCGCCTTGATGAGCAGCGGTATCAATGCCGGTAGCCAGACCACTAATGACCCCCCAGCCCGTGTCCGCAAGATGCCGGGCAAAATCACGGGCATTTTCCAGACCACCGGGGGTGGCATGGCGTGCCCCCACAATTGCAATGGATGAGCGGGACAAGAGGTCGGGCCGGCCGTTGACGTAGAGTACAGGCGGCGGGTCGTGGGTTTCCAGCAGTCCGGACGGGTATGCCGGGTCGGCCAGTGTCACCAGGTAATGATGAGGGTGATCAAGCCATTCCCGTGTTTTGGCGATTTGCATGACAATGTCATCTGACGCGGGTCGAGCCAACTGAACGGCCAGCTCGTGGGGTAACCACTTCAACAGTTGGCCCACCGATTGTTCAAAAATGATCTGGGGCAAACCGATGGCGGCCAGAAGGTGGCGTGCATGAACGGGCCCGATCCCGGGTTCCAGGGTCAGGCGTATCCAGGCGTCGAGTTCATCTTGGGGCAGGGTCAGCGGCATAGGGCAAGAGTGTGCCACAGACGGCACGTCAACTGTATTCCCGGCAGGACATAAACAGCCGTCGGTCGTGGGTGAGACACCCGCTTGGTATAATGGCAGGGTTAATTTCAACGTTGATAACCATGGCTTTGCTTACTATTCTTCGCTATCCCGACCCTCGTTTGCACAAGGTCGCCAAACCGGTGCAGGTGGTCGATGACCGTATCCGTCAGCTGGTCAAGGACATGGCCGAGACAATGTATGCAGCCCCGGGTGTGGGTCTGGCGGCAACCCAGGTTGATGTCCACGAGCGGGTGGTTGTTATCGATGTGTCTGAAGACGGTAACGACCTGAAGGTACTGATCAATCCTGAAATTATTCATAAAAGTGAAGAGCTTCAGGTCTACGAAGAGGGTTGCCTTTCCGTGCCAGGCATCTATGACCGGGTTGAGCGTTCGGCACAGATCCGCGTGCGTGCACTGAATGAGCAGGGGCAAACCTACGAATTTGATGCCGAAGGCTTGTTGGCGGTGTGCGTGCAGCACGAGCTCGATCATCTTGAAGGTAAGGTCTTCGTTGAATATCTGTCGTCGCTCAAGCTCAATCGCATCAAGAACAAATTGCGCAAACAAGAGCGCGAAGCGGTCAAGGCGTAGTCGGTCATGCGCGTTGTCTTTGCTGGTACCCCCGAATTTGCCCGCATTGCGCTCGATGCCATCCGCGCAGCAGGACACGACGTACCGTTGGTGCTGACCCAGCCCGACCGGCCATCCGGGCGTGGTCTGAAGCTCACGCCCAGTGCGGTCAAGCAAGCCGCCCTTGATGCCGGTATCCCGGTTCAGCAACCACGCAGTTTGCGTCTCGACGGCAAATATCCCGACGAGGCCCAGGCGGCTCGCCAGACACTACTTGATGCCCGTCCCGATGTCATGGTCGTGGCGGCGTATGGCCTGATCCTTCCGCAATGGGCGTTGCAGCTACCCAAGGCAGGTTGCCTGAATATCCATGCCAGCCTGTTGCCACGTTGGCGGGGGGCCGCGCCAATCCAGCGTGCCATCGAAGCCGGTGATACCGAAACAGGTATTGCCATCATGCAGATGGATGAAGGGCTGGATACCGGCGATATGGTGCTGGTTCGAGCCCTGCCGATTACGCCTGAACATACGGCGGCGCGGTTGCACGACGAGCTGGCGGAGCTGGGCGGTCAGTGCATTGTTGACGCCTTGAAGGGTGTCGAAACCAGCAGCCTTGTACATACACCCCAGCCCGAGACCGGTGTGTGTTATGCCGCCAAGCTCGACAAGGCAGAGGCCGCGCTTGATATTTCATTGCCGGCGCAGGTGCTGGCTCGTCGCATTCGTGCGTTCAATCCGGTTCCTGGCGCTACCATGCAGCTGGCCGGTTGGCCAGCACCGGTCAAGGTCTGGTTTGCCCAGGCCTTACCAGGCCAGACAGGAACCCGTCCGGGGCAAATTGTTTCTGCCACGGCGGCCGGTCTTGATGTCGCAACAGGGGATGGGGTGCTGCGCATTCTGGAAGCGCAAAAACCCGGTGGAAAGCGCCAGGACATTGGCGCCTTCCTGAACGGCTCACCTTATATTGTTTCGCCGTAAAGGTCGTATTCGTCTGAGTCAGTGACCCGTACCCGGACTTTGTCGCCGGGTTTCAGGGTGCGTTCGGTACTGACGAATACGTTGCCGTCGATTTCAGGCGCATCAGCGCTGGAACGACCGATGGGGCCGTCTTCATCAATTTCATCAATCAGAACATCGATGTCCTGTCCGACCTTGCGGGCCAGGCGTGCGGTGGAAATGGCTTGCTGGTGTGCCATGAAGCGTTCCCAGCGATCTTGCTTGATGTCCTCGGGTACGTGGTCTGGCAGCTCGTTAGCCTTGGCGCCATCGACGGCCGAATACTGGAAGCAGCCGACGCGATCAAGCTGGGCTTCGGACATCCAGTCGAGCAGATACTGGAAGTCATCTTCGGTTTCGCCGGGGAAGCCGACAATGAACGTCGAACGCAAGGTCAGGTCGGGACAGGTTTCGCGCCACTGCTTGATGCGAGCCAGGGTCTTGTCTTCAAACGCGGGCCGCTTCATCAGTTTCAGGATGCGCGGGCTGGCGTGCTGGAACGGGATGTCAAGGTAAGGCAGGATTTTGCCGTCGGCCATGAGGGGAATGACCTCGTCGACATGCGGGTAAGGGTAGACATAGTGCAGGCGCGTCCAGATGCCGAACTCTGACAAAGCTTCGCAAAGCTGGGTCATGTGGGTCTTGATGGGGCGTCCATTCCAGAAGCCACTGCGGAACTTCACGTCAACCCCGTAGGCGCTGGTGTCTTGTGAGATAACCAGCAGTTCTTTGACCCCGGCCTTGACCAGGCGCTCGGCCTCGCCCATGACGTCACCGATGGGGCGGCTGACCAGGTCGCCGCGCAACGATGGAATAATGCAGAAGCTGCAGCGGTGGTTACAGCCTTCAGATATTTTCAGGTAGGCATAGTGACGCGGGGTCAGCTTGATGCCCTGCGGCGGGACCAGATCGGTATACGGGTCGTGACTGATATTGGGCGGAGCAGCCTCATGCACGGCGCGTACGACCTCTTCGTATTGTTGCGGGCCGGTTACGGCCAGTACGGAAGGATGCACATTGCGAATGACTGATTCTTCGACGCCCATACAGCCAGTGACAATGACGCGCCCGTTTTCAGCGATGGCTTCACCAATGGCCTCAAGCGACTCGGCTTTGGCACTGTCGATGAAACCACAGGTGTTGACGACAACCACGTCGGCATTATCGTAGTCGGGAGTGATGGCGTACCCTTCGGTGCGCAGTTGTGTCAGGATACGTTCGGAGTCGACCAGCGCTTTGGGGCAGCCCAGGCTGACAAAACCGACTTTTGGGGAACTCATGCGTTAACCTCGTTAGCCTGATTAAGGCTTGATAGAAAAAAGAATTTTACTGCGTTGCGCTGCCTGTGGCAGGGCGGTGTGCCAATGATTTAATGCTACATTCCGACAGAGTGAATTTTTAAGGTTTTTTGACAACGTGACCGACCCCGCTTCGATTCGTTATTCGCTGGCTGATACCTTGCTGGCCAGCGCCAGGGCCTTGCAAGCGGTTCATGAAGGCCAGTCATTGTCTGATGTGCTGGGTCAGGTGCCGGCCGCAACGCGTGGGGCAACCCAGGCCGTGACATTTCATGTGTTGCGCAATCTGGGCCAGGCTCTGGAAGTGCGGCATATGCTGGTGCCTAAAACGCCGCCTGTACCTTTGCTGGATGCGTTATTGCAGGTGGCCTTGTGTGTGCTTGATACCGCCATGCAGGCTGAAGCCCTGGTTGCTGCGGGTAAAACCCCGCGTGCCGATTGGCCGGTTTATGCCGTGCATACGGCGGTCGACCAAGCGGTTGAAGCCGTTGCCGGCCACCGGCAGATCCGGCCCTTCAAAGCCTTGATGAACGGAGTTTTGCGGCGCTTCACCCGCGAACGCGACGCCATTTTAACGCGTGCCAGGGGTAATCCGGAGGCGCGCTGGAATCACCCCAACTGGTGGGTTCGGCGTATCCGGCAGGCCTGGCCCGAGCACTGGAAAATGGTATTGGGGGCGGCCGATTTCCCTCCACCCATGACGTTACGCGTTAATGTCCGGCAGTGCTCGCAAGCGCAGTTGCTGGCCGAACTGGCCGCCTCAGGTATTGCCGCGCATGCCCAAGGTCCATCCGGTGTCGTTCTGGCGCACCCCAGGCCGGTACATGACGTCCCCGGGTTTACGCAAGGGTGGTGGTCGGTACAAGACGAATCTGCCCAGTTGGCGGCGCCGCTGCTGGGTGTGAAACCCGGTATGCGTGTGCTTGATGCCTGTGCAGCGCCGGGGGGTAAAACGGCGCATTTACTTGAGTTGGCCGATATTGAATTGCTGGCCCTGGATGCCGATCCGGTACGGCTCGAGCGGGTACAACAGAATCTGGATCGATTGCAATTGACTCATGCGGGTGTCCGGCTGCTGGCCGCTGACGCATCAAAGACAGACCCATGGTGGGATGGGCAACCCTTTGACGCTATTTTGGCGGATGTGCCCTGTACCGGATCAGGCGTGGTGCGACGTCACCCTGATATCCGCTGGCTGCGACGCGAAACTGATATTGCCCGTACTGTTGCCTTGCAACGCCGCATCGTCAAGGCGTTGTGGCAAACATTGAAACCAGGCGGGCATTTCTTGTATGTGACCTGTTCGGTGTTCCCGCAAGAAGGTGAAGAGCAGGCCCGGTGGTTGCAGGCTCAATACCCGGATGCCGTGCGACTGGAGGCTCCTGGACAGCTGTTGCCGACCGGGCCCGAGGCGGGGGACGGCTTTTTCTATGCCTTGTTTGCAAAGCAGACTGGTGTGGATAAAAATAACACGCCATGACCTTCGCTCGTTCTCTGGCCTTCTTGTTGCGGTTGTGTCTGGTGCTTTGCGTCACCGGCGGGCTGGCAACTGTTCGGGCAGACCAGATTTCCAGCATCGAGCCGGTCGTGAAAAATGGTCAACTCTATATCGACGCCGATATTGATCTGGTGATTGACGGTGAGTTGCGTGAGGCTGCGGAAAAAGGTGTCCCCCTTTATTTCACCGCCGATCTCGAAATTGCGACCGATCGCTGGTGGTGGTTCGACAAGGTGATGGTCGATCAGCAGCACTCCTGGCGACTGTCGTACAACGTGCTGACCCGCCAATGGCGGGTGGGCTCCGGCGATCTCAACATGCCGGCCGCAACGTTTGAAGACGCATTGGCTTACGTGCGTCATATCCGGGGTTGGGCCGTAACGTCTGTCGAGGCGTTCGAGCCTGAAACAACCTATCGTGGCCGTTTGCGTTTGCGGCTTGATACGTCCAGGTTGCCTCGCCCGTTTCGCATAGACTCCTTCAATAGCAGCATTTGGTCAGTCGTGACCCCATGGAAAGATTTTTCGTTTTCAATTTCTCCGCCAACGCCCGACCTGCCGTGAAGTGGGCAATACGCGTTACGCTGGTCATTGCGGTGGCCAGTGCTTTGGCGTTGCTGGCACTGCTGGTCTGGTCAACGGGGAATGCCTCTCGCTTTGCCCAGCACTATGACCTGCTGCTGGCAGTCAATGCGGTTTTTGCCGTCACTCTGGCGTTCTGGGTGGTGGTCCTGGCGGTGCGCCTGGTGCGACAGATTCGTCGTCGTCAGTTCGGTGCACGCCTGACCGCGCGCTTTGCCCTCTCGTTCGTACTGATCGGCGTGTTGCCAGGGGCATTGATTTATGTCCTGTCCGTTCAGTTCATGTCGCGCTCCATTGAATCGTGGTTTAACGTGCGGGTTGATACTGCCCTGGAGTCCGGGCTGAGTCTCGGGCGTGCCGTACTTGATTTGCAGTTGGCCGACCTGAATACCCGGGCACGACAGATGGCGACGCAGCTTGACGACAAGTCGGATGCCGACATGGGGGTTCTGATTTCGAAATTGCGTGAAGACGGTGGTGCGGGCGAGGCCATGGTGTTTTCCGGCAGTGGCCGGTTGGTGGCTTTTTCAACCGGAGACTACGGCAAGCTGATTCCCGATGGTCCGCCGTCCCATGTCATGAATCAATTACGGGTGGCTCGTCACTATGCGGCGGCCGAGGTCGATGAAACCAGCAACGGGGTAGGTCCGGAAGGTGATTCATTTACCGGGTTGTTTCTGCGTGTTGTAGTACCTATTACGCGTCTCGATCGCTCGGCGACTTCATTGGGGGTAACGCCGGATGTGCGCTGGTTGCAGGTCATCCAGCCGGTAGCCGAGCAGATTGCGCGTAATGCCAGTCAGGTTGAAGCCGGGTTTCGCGACTATCAGGAACTGGCCCTGTCCCGCCAGGGGTTGCGCAAGCTTTACGGTATTACGTTGACGCTGGCGCTGATTCTTGCCGTGTTTGCCTCGGTTGTCGTGGCTTTGGGGGTGTCGCGTCGTCTGGTGCGTCCGTTGCTGACGCTGGCAGCAGGTACCCAGGCCGTAGGTGTGGGTGATTATCGGCCTTTGCCTGAACCCCCAGAGAAAGACGAGGTTGGTCAGCTGACCCGTTCGTTCAATGCGATGACGCGTCAGCTCGACGAGGCGCGCCAGATGGTCGAGCGTAATCGTCAGCAGCTTGAGCGTACCAATGTCTATCTTGAGTCCGTGCTCAGCAACCTTTCATCCGGGGTGTTGGTGTTCGACGAGGGGTTTCGTGTCAACTTGTTCAATCATGGTGCACAGTCCATTTTGCGGGTGGATCTCAGGTCGGTCAAAGGTCGCCCGCTTGAAACCGTTGATGGTGCGTTCAAGCTTTCCCAGTTGATCCGGCACGCTTTTGCAGCGCATGCCGCCGTCGAGTCTGAGCGTCCGTTCTGGCAGCAGCAGTTTGAACTTGAGCTCGAAACGCCGGTAGACAATGGTACGCGTGAAGATGTCGTGACTTTGCTGGCGCGAGGTACGCATCTGACCATCGATGGTCGTGCCAATGGTTATCTGGTCGTTTTTGATGACATCAGCGAGGTGATTTCGGCAAACCGGACAGTTGCGTGGGGTGAGGTCGCACGACGCCTGGCGCATGAAATTAAAAATCCGCTGACGCCCATTCAGTTGTCTGCAGAGCGGCTGGCCATGAAACTGGCTGACCGGCTTGGAGAGGCAGATGCCACGATGCTGATCCGGTCAACCAACACCATTGTGAATCAGGTCGCTTCCCTGAAGAAAATGGTCGATGATTTCCGCGAGTATGCCCGGACACCGCCTGCGCAGATGCAGTCGCTTGATCTGAATGTACTGGTTGCTGAAATCATGACCCTTTACGGATGGGATCCTGCCGGCATTTCCACCGACGAACAAACCGGTCTGTGTATCGAGGCCGAGCTTGAGCCGGGATTACCCGCTGTCGAGGGAGATCCCAACCAGTTGCGTCAGGTTATCCATAACTTGCTGGCCAATGCCCGTGATGCCCTGGCGGGAGCAGGCGCAACAGAAGCTAAAATTCAGGTGCAGACCAAGTTGACTTTGTCCCGTCTTGCTGATGATGGCAAAGAAACCCAGGCGGTTCGTTTTACCGTGTCCGATACTGGGCCTGGTTTTGAGCCGCAGGTATTGACGCGGGTTTTCGAGCCCTACGTCACGACCAAGTCCACGGGTACCGGTTTGGGGTTGGCCATCGTCAAAAAGATTATTGAAGAGCACGGTGGTCGTATCGATGTATCCAACCGCCGCGAGGGTGGGGCCCGGGTCTCCATTTTGTTCACGCGTCTTGTAAACTCATCCATGACGCTGGACGAAGCCGGACCGGGGTACGATAATGCGAAAAAAATATAGGTGAAGCTTTATGGCCAGAATACTGGTGGTAGACGACGAAGTCGGCATTCGGGAGTTATTGTCCGAAATCCTTTACGACGAGGGGCACACCGTCGAGCTGGCAGAAAATGCGGCTCAGGCGCGTGCTGCACGGCAGCGAACGCGTCCTGATCTGGTATTGCTGGATATCTGGATGCCCGACACCGATGGTGTCAGCCTGTTGCGTGAGTGGGGGTCGCAGGGTTTGCTCGATATGCCGGTCATCATGATGAGTGGCCATGCCACCGTCGATACGGCTGTCGAGGCTACACGCATTGGCGCTGTCGATTTTCTTGAGAAACCCATTACGCTGCAAAAGCTGCTTAAGACGGTCGCCGCTGCCCTGGCGCGCCCGGTTATCCGCTCTTCCGCTGCGCCTGTTGCGGCAACGTCCGCTGTGGCGTCGGTTGTTGCACATGCAGAAGCGGCCGCCGCCCCAGGTGGTGCACATGCCGTCGAACCAGCGGTTTCCCTCGAACCCCATGCGTTGCAGCTTAGCAATATTCCGCTTGATCAGCCCTTGCGTGATGCTCGCGACGAGTTCGAGCGCATTTATTTTGAATACCACCTGGCGCGCGAGAATCACAGCATGACCCGGGTGTCAGAACGTACCGGGCTTGAACGTACCCATCTGTACCGCAAGCTCAAGCAGCTGGGTATTGACGCATCGCGTCGGCGCCAGGAATCCCGCTAGATACTACGACAAGGCGCCCTCAGGGTTTCGGCCTTCGCGTGATCGCGTTGGCTGAAATGCGCGTTTCACCGGGTGCGCTGTGCCACGATTTGGCGCGCCAGGCGTGGCCATAGGCGACTTCCAGGGTTAAATGAATGGTGCCGTCAAGGTGGCGCTGCTTTTCCAGGGCATCGAGCAAACGCTGGCGCCATTGCCTTCCGACCAGGCCTGTGCGGCGCGCCGGGTGTGGGTTGCCGCCCAGATGTCTCAGGTCTTCAAGCAACTTTTCAGGGGTTCGGTAGGTCAGCGTAAGCGTTTCCTGATCCATGACAGGATCTGCAAAGCCCGATTCCACCAACAGATCGCCGAAATCGTGCATGTCAATGAATGCGGGCGTGGCTGTTTCGAGGCCTGCGCTGTGTAATGCACTGCGCAGTTCCTTGAATGTGGCGGGCCCCAGACACGAAAACATGACGACCCCGTCAGGTCGCAGCAAACGGCGCCATTCCGACAGCACGGCATGCGGCCGATCATGCCAATGCAAGGCCATGTTTGACCAGATTAATGGGGTTTGTTCGGCCGGCAGGGGTACCGTGGCCATGTCGGCACACAGAAATTCTGTCTTTGGAACGGGTTTGTTGCGCAGCCGGTTCCAGAGCCCGCGTTTGCCAGCGTGACGTTCGCGGGCGATATCCAGCAGTGGATTGCAGTGGTCAATGCCGACGTAGCCCGCCGTGGGGTAGCGCGCGCGCAGTGGTTCGATGGCGTGTCCTGCGCCACAGCCTGCGTCCAGCACGATATCAGGCGATACGCGGATATAGCTCAATCGCTGCAACATGCGCTGGGCAATTTCACCGTAGAGAAACTGGGCGGCATCAAGTGGGGTGCGTCGGGCGAACTGCAGCGCGACATGACGGGTGCTGACAGGGAGTGTGGGTAAGGATGACATTATTGCGCGTACAGGCTTGGCGAATGGGCCGCCCCATGATCAGATAGACGGGTCAGACAGCAGATTCAGGGGGTAATTATGGCGCATAGAACGTCGCTGCGCGAATGGTTCGGGGCGATTTTGGCCTGCTGCCCCGGTGATTGTCCTTTATGCGGCACACGCACTTCGGGCGGTCTGTTGTGCCCTGACTGCGAGCTTGAGGTGTGTCGCAGTCTTTTCGCCATGACGCCGCGTTGTGTCTGTTGCGCACTCGTGCTGGATCGTCATGGCGACTGTCCGGATTGTCGTGCCAGACAGCCGCACTATGACCGCGTCATTGTTGCCTTCGATTATGCCTTTCCGGGTACCTTGCTGATTCATCAACTCAAGCGGCAGCGCCGGCTTCTGGTGGCAAGGGTGTTGTCCAGCCTGCTGGCGCATCAGGTGCAAGCCGGCTTTCCCGCGCTGGCGAACGATACAATGCTGCTGCCCGTTCCGGCCAGTCGAAATTCGTTGCGCGAGCGCGGGTTCAGCCCGGCCGCTGAAATCGCCCGACATCTGGGGCATGCACTGCGTTTGCCGTGTCGTACCGACGTCTTGTTCCGCCACCACGAATCTGCTCCCCAGAAACAACAAGGGCGCCAGCAGCGGTTGGCCGGGGCCCTCGGGTTGTACGGGTGCAGTCGTGCCGTTGCAGGGTGTGACGTCGCTCTTGTCGACGATGTCATGACAACCGGAGCCACACTGGATGGCATCGCGGCCGTGGTGCGTCAGGCCGGGGCACGTTCTGTGTGTGGTTTTGTTGTTGCTCGCACGCCTTTACGCGGGCGCACGGATTGAACCTTTGGTGAATTGAATGTTTCATATTGTTTTGGTTTCCCCTGAAATTCCGCCCAATACGGGTAATGTCATCCGGCTTGCGGCCAATACCGGTGCTCAGCTGCATTTGGTCAGGCCGCTGGGGTTTGAGCTTGATGACAAGCGGTTACGCCGGGCAGGTCTTGACTATCATGAGTGGGCCGACGTCAAGGTACATGACAGTTTGCAGCAGGCCTTTGATGTTATTGGGGGCGACCCTTTACGACGGTTTGCCCTGACGACACGGGGTCAGTCCCGACTTGGCAGTTGCCTGTTCTTGCCCGCCGATGTGTTCGTTTTTGGGTGTGAGACCGCAGGTCTTTCTGCTGAGCAGCTGGCGTTGTTTGGGCCGAAACAGCGATTGCGCCTGCCCATGCGTCCACAGCAGCGAAGCCTTAATTTGTCCAATGCGGTTGCGGTTACCGTGTACGAGGCGTGGCGTCAGCAGGGGTACGACGGTAGCGTGTAGTGCTTATGGGGCAGGTTGCCCGGAGGTTTCAGGTTTTGCCTCGCGCGATAGCAGGCCCGATACAGCTTCGTGAGGCGCCAGCCCGTTGAACAAGACGCTGCAAACCGCCTGGGTAATGGGCAGCTCGATGCCCTGTTTTTGTCCCAGCGCAAGGGCCGCACGGGCACAGCGTACCCCTTCTGCAGTCATGCCGTTGGCCAGAATGTCCGGCAGGGTCCGCCCCTGGCCGATGGCCAAACCCACCTGCCGGTTGCGCGATAACGGACCGGTTGCCGTCAGTACCAGATCACCCAGACCGGTCAGGCCTGAAAAGGTTTCCGGGTTGCCACCCAGCGCGACGCCCAGGCGCTGGATTTCTGCCAGGCCTCGCGTGATGAGCGCAGCCCTGGCGTTGGTTCCCAGTGCCAGCCCGTCACAGATGCCGCAGGCGATCGCAATCACATTTTTAAGGGCGCCACCCACTTCAACGCCGATAACGTCGGAACTGTTGTAAATGCGTGCGGTGGTACCGTGCAAGGCCAGAGTTGTGCTTGCGATGACCCGGCTGCTCGTACTGGCGACCGTGAGCGCCACGGGCAGGCCCTGAGCGACCTCGCGGGCAAACGAGGGGCCCGATATCACGCCAAGCCCTAGTCCGTCCAGGTGCCCGAGTGCCGCCTGAACAACCTCATGGGGCAGACGGCTGCTGTCTTGTTCAAAGCCTTTGCAGGTCCAGACGAGGCTGAGGCCGGCGTAGCTGTGGTGCGCCAGCCGCGAAGCCAGGTCATTGCAGAGTTGGGCCAGCCCGGCTACGGGTACGCCAAGAATGATCAAACCCGGATTGTCTGCGTCAGTGACGGCATGGGCTATGGCCTCGTCCAGGCATGTCGTTGCCGTCAGGGAGAGTGGCAAGACAATGTCTGGCAAATAGCGCGGGTTCTGGTGGGTTGCATTGATGGTGTCAACCTGCTGCGCATTGCGCGCCCATAGCAGGACATTGGCGTTGGTGCAGGCCAGCGCTGCCAGGGCTGTACCCCAGCTACCGGCCCCAAGAACGCTGACGCTTAATGGCGCAGAAGGTAATGACACGATGTTTACTGGCGTGTTGCGCCCGGAGGCAGTTCAATGCTTGATTGCTGGGCTTCAACCAGTTGCGCCAGACGTTGCTCGTAGAGCGCCTGGAAGTTGACTTCGGCCAGGTGCAGGGCGGGCAACGTGGTGCGAGTGATGGCATCGGCCACCGTGGCGCGCAGGTAGGGGTAAAGCATGGTGGGGCACACGATGCCCAGTAGCGGATCGAGCTGTTCTTCCGGGATATTGGCAGCCTCAAAGATGCCTGCCTGGGTCGCTTCGATGAGATACAGGGTTTTGTCCTGGATCTTGGTGGTGACCGTTACCGTAACCGTTGATTCATAGATGGTTTCCGCCAGGCGCTGACCGCCGACGTTGATGGTGACTTCAACGCTCGGGCCTTCCTGTTCCAGGAAAATTTGCGGTGCGTTGGGCATCTCGAGGGAGAGATCTTTGACGTAGGTACGTTGCAGATTGAACGCGGGGTCCTGGTTGTTGTTGCCTTGAGCGGCTTGGTCCTGATCGGCCATTTGTCTTCCTGTAAGTCGTTGTTGATTATGCGGCCAATGTGTGGCCGCAAAGGATTTTACGCGTTCAGCAGCGGCATCAGCCCGCCGGCGCGGTCGAGGGCAGCCAGGTCGTCGTAACCGCCGACGTGGGTGTCATCAATGAAAATCTGTGGCACAGTGCGGCGATTGGTGCGAGCCATCATGGCGTCCCGTTGCGAGGGGTCTGTGTCGATACGGATTTTCTGGATTTCGGTGACGCCGCGTTGCTTGAGCAACATTTCTGCGCGAACACAGAATGGGCAGACGGCAGTGCAGTACATGGTAACGATAGCCACGGTTTTCCTTTCGTGCGTTGGGTATGTTGCTGGGTATCAGTGTTTGCCGGAGGTCGGCATGCCGGCTTCTACCCACTTGGTCAGGCCGCCTTCCAGGCTGACCACGTGTTCAAAGCCGCTTTTACGCAGCTTGTTGGCGGCGCCGACCGAAATGCGACCGTGGTCACAAAACACGATAAGCGGCTTGTCTTTGGGCAGGGTGTTGATTTTGGCGTCGATGTCGGCCAGCGGAATATTGCGGGCCTGGGCGATGGTGCCGGCTTTGAAGCGATCGTGCGGGCGGACATCGATGAAAATGCCGTTGTTCTGGTTGCTCAGGCGCACGGCTTCGGAAACCGGGGCGACAGTGGCGCGACTGCCCCGCATGAGGGTAGGCCACAGCAGCATCAGGCCGGAAACGATGGCAATCAGTAAAATATAGAGGTTGTTGTCACTAAGAATGAAATCCACGATGTGTTCCAGGTTGAGGCTTCAAGAAGTCGATATTTACCAAGATTATAAAATGGACACGATAATTCAACTTTTAGGTCTTTTTTGTCATGCATAAACTCGTACTCATGCGCCACGGCGAAAGCCAATGGAACCTCGAAAACCGATTCACTGGCTGGACTGACGTCGATCTGACGGAAACCGGGCGCGAACAGGCCCGCAAAGCCGGCGAGCTGCTCAAGAAGGAAGGCTTTGAGTTCGACATTGCCTTTTCGTCGGTTCTTAAACGCGCTATCCGTACGCTCTGGATTACCCTTGACGCCATGGATGCCATGCACACGCCGGTGGGTCTGAACTGGCGCCTGAATGAACGTCATTACGGCGCATTGCAGGGCTTGAACAAAGCTGAAACGGCAGCCAAGTACGGGGACGATCAGGTGCTGGTCTGGCGTCGTGCCTATGCCATCGCGCCCAATCCGCTAGAGCGCGATGATCCCCGTCATCCGCGATTCGACAAGCGGTATTCGAAGATCCCGGCAGATCAGCTGCCGGCAACCGAGTGTCTGAAAGACACTGTCGATCGCGTGGTTCCTTTCTGGAATGACTCCATCGCACCGGCCCTGCGCTCCGGCCGTAGTGTTCTTGTGGCGGCTCATGGCAACAGTTTGCGTGCATTGATCAAACACCTTGACGGTATTTCCGATGACGATATCGTCGGTGTCAATATTCCCACCGGCCAGCCGCTGGTCTACGAACTCGACGATGACCTGAAACCCATTCGTCATTATTATCTGGGCGATGCCGCTGAAATCGAAGCCGCAATGGCAGCGGTGGCGGCACAAGGCAAAGCCAAAAAGGAATAAGCATCATGCGGCGTGCGCTCGGTTGCGCGATGTTGGTCCTTTGGTCGGGCGTCGTGTCGGGCAATCAGTCCTCCGAGGCCTTGAAGGCCCGGCAGGCCGAGGCGCGCCGTCAGCAGGCAGAGGTGCAGGAACGCATTTCTGCCCTGCAAAAAGAAATCGACCGGCAAACGGTCTCTCGAGCCGATGCGGCAACTGCGCTGCGTGAATCCGAGACGGCCATCTCCAACCTGAATCGTCGGCTCGACGAACTGGTTGGGCAAGACAAGGCCGTGCGTGCCGATCTGGCGTCGCTGGCCGAAAAAATTTCGCAAGGGCGCTCCGAGGTCAAACGCCAGCAGGCCGAGCTCGCTGACCAGTTGCGGGCGCAGTATGCCAGTGGCCTGTCGCCCTGGACCGCCCTTTTGTCCGGCGAAGACCCTCAGCAAATTGGCCGCGAGCTCAGCTATCTGGCTTATGTTTCACAGGCTCAGGCCGATGCGGTGCGCGCGCTGGATGACGGGGTGAAAAAACTGGCGCAGCTTCAGGCGTCGCGTACCCGTCGTCAGGTCGAACTGAAGGCGCTGACGGAAGAAACCGAACAAAAGAAAACAGAACTTGAAACACAGCAAGCCGAACGTCAGAAGGTTCTGGCGCGCATTGAGGCCGACTTGAAGCAGCAGCAGGCTCAGTCGAAAACACTGGAACGCAACGAGAAGCGTCTTGAATCGCTGGTCGATGGTTTGCAGACTGAAATCGCACGCCAGCAGGAAGCCGAGCGCATTGCGCGTGAAAAACGTGCTGCTGAGGCGGCGCGTCGGGCACAGCTGGCCCGCGAAAAAGCGGAACGCGAACGCCGTGAGGCCGAAACCCGTGCCCGAGAGGCGCAGGAAGCCGCAGAGCGTGCGCGTTTGCAGGCTGAACCGGTGAAGGTGTCCCCTGAGGAAGGGGTTGTCACTGTTCAAGCGGAAGATGTTGAGGCCAGTCGTGTGCCCGAAGCGGGCGCGGGCAAGGCTTCTCAAGGTGCAACGCAGACGCCGTCACCCGCCGCGCCTGAGGCACGTCCGGCGGTTCCTGCACCTGCTCTGCCGTCGCCGGCCAGGCCCGAGGCACGTGCGCCCGAACCTGAATCTGAAGTCGCTGATGAGTCCGATGCGGAACCTGTCGCTCCATCCGGTGGTCTGAGCAAAAACATGGCGCCACCGGTAAAGGGTGAAATCCAGGGGCGGTTTGGCATGGCCCGCCCCGATGGCGGTGTCTGGCGCGGTATCGTGTTGCGTGCCCCCGAGGGCACCCGGGTGCGTCCGGTAGCCTCAGGCAAGGTGGCATATGCCGGTTGGTTCAACGGGTTTGGTAATCTTATGGTCATCGATCACGGGCAAGGTTTTCTTACGGTGTATGCGTATAACCAAAGCCTGTTGCGTCAGGTCGGCGATGTCGTGCGGCCCTCTGACGCGATTGCCACGGTCGGGGCAACCGGCGGTCAGGTTGAGTCCGGTCTATACTTCGAAATCCGGCAAAACGGCAAGCCCGTCAATCCGCAGCTTTGGTTGAAACGCTAGCGCGTCAATTCGTTTACATACAGGAATGTGCATGAGCACTCGCAAATTTGGACGGTTCGGTCTGGTCATGATGGGGGCGATCGGTGGTGTACTGGTCAGCCTTGGAATTTCGGCAGTCGCCCAGCGTGGTGAGCCCTTGCCCTTGCGGGAACTGCAGCAGTTTGCCAATGTGTTTTCGGCTATCAAGTCCAGTTATGTTGAGCCGCTCACTGATCAAGAGCTCATGAACGAAGCCATCAAGGGTTTGTTTAACGACCTCGACCCGCATTCCGCCTACCTCGACCCGGAAGCCTTCAAGGAAATGGAGGCCATTACACAGGGCGGTTTTGGCGGTCTGGGCATTGAAATCGGCAGCGAAGACGGCATGCCCAAGGTGATTGCTCCTATTGAAGACACCCCTGCAGCGCGTGCAGGTATTTTGTCGGGTGACCTGATCACTCACATTGACGGCCAACCGACCAAGGGCATGACGCTCAGCGAAGCGATCAAGCTTATGCGCGGCGAGCCGCAAACGCCTATCGTGCTGACGATCCAGCGTGCCGGTCAGGACAAGCCGCTGGTGGTGAAAATCGTGCGCGATATGATCAAAGTGCGCAGTGTGCGCAGCAAAATGTTGCCGGACGATATCGGGTATGTGCGTATCGCCCAGTTCCAGGAGCGCACCGTTTCTGACCTTGCGCGCCAGTTGCGCGAGCTGAATGGCGGCAAGACACCCAAAGGTCTGGTCCTCGATTTGCGCAACGACCCGGGCGGGTTGCTTGATGCAGCCATCGGTGTGTCGTCGGCATTCCTGAAGCCTGATGTCCTGGTGGTTTCCACCAAAGGGCGGATCCCGTCATCCAATCGCGAATTCCATGCTAAACCCGTCAATTATGTGCGGAGTTTCAGTGGGGTTTCGAACAGTGATGTCGCCTTTCCCGAATGGGCAAAAACCGTTCCGATGGTTGTCCTGATCAATGTGGGTTCTGCTTCGGCCTCTGAAATTGTTGCCGGTGCACTGCAAGACCATGCCCGTGCCAAAGTATTGGGGAACCGCTCGTTCGGTAAAGGCTCTGTGCAAAGTGTGCTGCCGCTTACCGAAGACTCTGGCATTAAATTGACCACAGCGCTGTATTACACCCCCAAGGGCCGTTCGATTCAGGCGACCGGGGTTGAGCCCGACATCGTTGTGGATGACACCGCACAGGGTAACCTGTTCCGTATTCCACGCGAGGCCGATTTGCAGCATCATTTGTCCAATGGTTCGTCAGCCCCCGAGGTTGTCACACCGCAGGAAGATGATGAAACCATGGCGCCGCCCGATGCCAAGATGTTCGAGTTCGGCGGTACCGATGATTTCCAGCTGCGGCAGGCCATCAACCTGTTGCAGGGTCGTCCGACCAAAAAGAACGAAGTCGTGGCCAAGGCACCTGACACTGAAAAAAAAAATGACAGCGCTGCCGTAGCGCCGGCAGCAGGTGGGACGCGTGTCACCGACGGGCTCTCCGTTGATGGTGTTGAGCGTTATCGTGTGACCCCCGAGGGGATGACCAAGGTACGCTGATGGATGACGCCCAGTTGCTGCGGTATGCCCGGCATATCCTTCTGGATGAGCTGGGTATCGAAGGCCAGCAAAAGTTGTTGGCAGCGCGTGTGCTGGTTGTTGGCGCGGGGGGGTTGGGCTCGCCGGTCGCCATGTATCTGGCCGCAGCGGGTGTTGGGCATCTGGTGCTGGCCGATGACGATGTCGTCGATATCGGAAATTTGCAACGCCAGATCATGCACCATACCGCAAGCCTTGACCGCGCCAAGGCCTTGTCTGGTCGTGATGCCCTGTTGGCCATTAACCCTGGAATTGTGGTCGAGCCGTTGGTTCAGCGGCTTGATGATGCCGCATTGTCGAGCATTATTGCGACGGTCGATCTGGTGCTGGACTGTTGCGACAACTTCCGCACCCGGCATGCGGTGAACCGCGCCTGTGTCCAGCATGGAAAACCACTGGTTTCGGGCGCAGCGATTCGTTTTTCCGGCCAGGTCAGCGTGTTTGATCTGCGTAATCGCACCAACCCGTGCTACCACTGCTTGTTTCCCGAGGCGGATGACGCCGAAGAGCTGCGCTGTGCGACCACAGGTGTCCTTGGCCCATTGGTGGGCATCATCGGCAGTATGCAGGCCGCCGAAGCGATCAAGGTGATTACCGGCATGGGAGAGCCGCTGGTGGGGCGGTTGCAAAGCCTGGATGCCTTGACCATGAATTGGCATCAGATCCGCTACCGTAAAGACCCGGGTTGCGAGGTGTGTGGCTCTGCTGTGGGTGCAGGTTAGCTTAGCGTCGCAGGGTGCGTCGCCCGGTCAGCAATTGTGTCAGCGTATTCACGCGTAAATTGACGTAGCTGTCGCGCCCGCTGTGCAGCGCAGAAAAT
>JAAYID010000277.1 GCA_012744285.1 Alcaligenaceae bacterium | reverse complement strand
GGGTACGGGTACGGGTACGGGTACGGCAAATCATTATTTCAGATCTTCCCATCAATAATTTGACATTATACAAGTAATGTCAAATTTAATAATTGGATTGTTAGATTTATTACGTATTACGTAGTAATATTTAATAAATCCAATAAAGATAATCTATGAACACGCCAACGCCAACGCCAACGCCTATCGACATCGACGCTGCCCTTGTGCGTGACGTTGATGCGCTGCGTGAAAATTTCCGGCATACGCCAGATCTTTACCGTGAGGTCTGCGCGTTATTGTTTTTCCGCTATGGCATCACACCCACCACCAACAAGCTCTACCAGCTGGTAAAGAAGGGCAGCATGAGCGCCCCATCACAGGCGCTGACAGCGTTCTGGCAAGAACTGCGCGATAAAAGCAGGGTACGTATCGAACATCCCGATTTACCTGAAGCCCTTGCGGCCACGGCTGGCGAATTGGTCGCATCACTGTGGTCAAATGCCCAGGCTGCGGCCGACCAAGCGTTGCAGGCCTATCGGCAAGAGGCCGATGCTGCCGTACAGCAGATGCGTGCCGAGGTGGCCGCTGCCGAAGCGGATAAAAAAGGGCTCTTGCACACCATCGATCACCTGAATAGCGAACTGCGGCGCGCCAATGAACAGTTGACTGCGCAACGCGACGAACTGATTACGGCGGCAGCGCTGCAGTCAGCGTTGCAGGCTGCGCTGGATGATGAAAAAAATGTCTCTGATAACTTGCAGCGCCAGCTGGAAGCCGCTCGTTTGCAATTTGGCTCTGAACTTGAAAAGTTGCGCGATGCCGCCCGTCTTGCCGATGAGCGTACCCGGGCTACCGAAAAACGCTTATTGCTTGAAATCGACCGTGAACGAACCCTGCAGGTCGCCGCGCGAAAAGAAGCAGAAGCACTTGCGGCCGACTTGCGTCATCTGACCGGTCAGCACAAGCAAGAAGTAATGGCCATGCAGCAAGAGTTGGGCATTGCACGTCACGACAATGGCAAGCTCGAGGGCGAATTAAGTGCAGCCACACAGCGTCTTGAGCAGGCTCTCAATCAGGCGGCAAGTCTTCAAGACCAGTTGCACCAGGCGAACTCGCGAACGGCAGTGCTGCAGCTACGCCTTGAAGGCATCCGTGAACAGGTCAGGGCAGGGCAGCGACAAAAAAAGCGCCGTCCCGACACCCGGTCACTGTTTTCCCGATATGCGGCCAAAACCAAAGATACGTCCTGATCAGGTGGCCGTGCCCCCATTAAACAGAGGATTCATGGTTTGGGCCCGGTCCCAATCTGTGGCTGCCCGTGTCGGTCAACCGCAACGATTTGATACGCCCACTATACGCTTTTAACCACGCATCAATGTGGTCAACGCGGTCGTTCAGACGCTATGGCCCAGGTCGGTCCGGGCGAACGGCCTGGGGATTGTTGGCGCTATTGTCTTGTCGATCTGGGCCGGCTCGATGCTTTACCGCAGCGTGGAAAACAAACATTGGGCAGATGTCATCCGGCAACGGGCCTTTTTAAAAGACAGCACAATCTGAATTGATCAATGCAGCGTTTTAAAAGCCGTCCCATTTAATCCTCGACTTTACATAATATACATTATGCGTATTCAACGGCATGCTGCAGATCGTGCGGACTGCAACGGATACGACCCGGTTGCAAATTTAAGCGTAATTATCCGTTTCTGACCTGTTGGCCACTGGCGTCCAGTATCGGGGTGCCATCTTCCTTGGCAAAAGCCTTTGCCGGCATGGCGGGCAAAATTTCAAGGGCCACTTCCGACGGACGACAGAGCCGTGTTCCTTTATCTGCTACAACAAACGGACGATTCAACAAAATGGGGTGGGCCGCGATGGCATCGAGCAATTGCTCATCGGTCAGCTCGGGGTTATCAAGGCCCAGTTCTTGATAAGGCGTACCCTTTTCACGCAGGGCGTCGCGCACTGACAGGCCGGCATCCTTCACCAATTGGCGCACCGTGTCGCGGTCAGGCGGGTTCTCGAGATACAGCACAATTTCAGGCTCAATACCGGCGTGCCGGATCAGGGCCAGCGTATTGCGCGACGTACCGCACTTTGGATTGTGATAGATCGTGACTGCAGACATAAAAAACCTTTATTGATTCATGACCAACAAAGTTTACAACGTACCATTCGACAAAATATTTCGGCAAATATCCATCCGTATCGCGCTTTTTGCTAACATGCCCAACAACACTTTTTAAAAAGCGGAGATTCATTATGAGCTCACCGCCATTTGCAGTACCCCGGTTTCACCAACCCGATCCCGGCCGCAGTTTTACCTGACCTGGCCGGATGTTTTGCATGTAACGCATTGAACCCTGCGACCCGGCCCCCTTCCCTGCACTACGTCACGACACCGTCCGGCAACACGCTGGTGCTGGCTGGCGACTGGACGCTGGATCACTTCAATGAACTATCGCGGCAGCTGACGGCGCAGAAAGCCTCCAGGGGCGCCTCACCTGATGCGATCGACTTTTCCGAGCTGGATACCATTGATACCGCCGGCGGACAACTACTCCACGATTGGTTGGGAAAGCGTCTTGATGTCATTTTGTCAGCGACGCCAAACGGGCTTTCACCCGAGCGTCTGGCCTTGCTGAAAGCGGTTATCCAGGCTGCCGAACTGTCTTCGAATACGGACGTCGCAGTACGCCGTCCCGACCCGGCACGGGAAATTCTGGGCCGCATTGGTGCCGCGCTTGAAACAACCTGGAAGCAGGTGCGTGATCTGCTGGGCTTCATGGGGGTGACGTTTGAAGCTTTGGCCCGTACGATGTTCAGGCCGTCCACCTGGCGGGTGACTGCGGTTTTCGCCCAGCTTGAACAAACCGCGTTTAACGCGGTACCCATCATTGCCTTGTTGACGTTCATGGTGGGCGCTGTTGTGGCATTTCTGGGGGCCACCATTCTGACCGGGTTCGGGGCATCGATATATACCATCAATCTGGTGACGTTTTCTTTTTTGCGTGAGTTTGCCGTTTTACTCACGGCCATCCTGATGGCGGGTCGTACGGCCAGTGCGTTTACGGCACAACTGGGCGCCATGAAAGGGAATGAAGAAATTGATGCATTGCGCATGACAGGCCTTGACCCGGTTGTTCTGCTGGTGCTGCCGCGCATCATTGCCCTGCTGATCGCCCTGCCGCTACTGACGTTCATCGGCATGGTCTGCGGCATTCTGGGGGGCATGCTGGTGTGCGTCATGTCGCTGGATATTTCGCCGACCATGTTCATGTCGATTTTCCAGCGCGACATACAAATCCGCCATTTTGTGCTCGGTATGGTCAAGGCCCCGATCTTTGCTTACCTGATCGCCATCATCGGTTGCCTTGAGGGGTTCAAGGTCAAAGGCAGTGCCCAGTCGCTGGGAGAGCACACCACATCGGCTGTCGTACAGTCGATTTTTATCGTCATTCTGGTTGATGCGGTGGCGGCCATGTTTTTTATGGAAATGGGCTGGTAATGAGCGACGCCGAACGCCCCGTCATCATTGAGGTTCGCGATGTCACCAACCAGTTTGGCAGCCATGTCGTGCATCAGCGCCTTGATCTTGATGTCTATAAAGGCGAAATTCTGGGGGTTGTGGGTGGGTCGGGTTCGGGAAAATCGGTACTGCTGCGTACCATAGTCGGGTTGCAACGGCCGGCATGCGGTACTGTGCGTATGGGTGACCTGATGGTTTTCCCGCCTTCGGGCGGCGAGCGCCAGACGCAACGTCGTTTCGGGGTGCTGTTTCAGCGGGGTGCGCTGTTTTCGTCGCTAACCGTGCTGGAAAACGTTTGTCTGCCCCTGATCGAGCATGCAGGCCTGACGCGGCCGCAAGCCGAACACCTGGCCCGGGTGAAATTGGGGATGGCCGGCTTGCCAGCCAAATCAGCCGACCAGTACCCCGCATCGTTGTCTGGCGGAATGATCAAGCGTGCAGCATTGGCACGGGCCTTGGCGCTTGACCCCGAAATACTGTTCCTTGATGAGCCGACTGCAGGCCTGGATCCGATCGGGGCGGGTGCGTTCGATGACCTTATCGTGACCCTGCGCAATGCTCTTGGCCTGACTGTATTTCTGGTCACGCATGACCTCGACACGCTCTACACCATTTGTGACCGTGTCGCTGTACTGTCACAAAAGAAAGTGCTGGTGGCCGATACCCTGCCCGTTGTCGAGGCCTGCGACGACCCCTGGGTACACGACTATTTTCATGGCCCCCGCGGGCGATCTGCGCGCAATGTGGCCCATGCTTTAACCGACGAGTGAACTTATGGAACCGCGTGCCCACCACGTCATGATTGGCCTGTTTACCGTGATTGTTGTCGCGGCCGGGCTGATATTCGCCCTGTGGCTCGGAAAGTACGGCAAGAACACGGCCATGTCGAGCTATGTCATTGTTTTCAATGAGCCGGTACGCGGGCTGGCTGCCGGCAGTGCCGTGCAATTCAATGGCATCAAGGTAGGCGAAGTGGTTGATTTGTCGCTGGATCCTGCCGATGTGCGGCACGTGCGGGCACTGATCAGCATACAGGCGGCCATTCCCATCAAGGTCGACACGCGTGCCCGTCTGGTGATTACCGGCATTACGGGGGTATCGGTTATTTCGCTCAGTTCGGGGCAGACCGACAG
>JAAYID010000276.1 GCA_012744285.1 Alcaligenaceae bacterium | reverse complement strand
TACCCGATACCCGTGTTTACGTCACCCTTGAGCCTTGTGTCATGTGCATGGGGGCCATGATGCACGCCCGTGTCGCTCATGTGGTGTTTGGCGCGGCCGACCTTAAAACCGGGGCGTGCGGTAGTGTGCTTGATCTGGCCTCTGTTTCACAAATCAATCACCACACCGCAGTTTCGGGCGGGCTGATGGCCGAGGCCTGCGGGCAGGCGCTGTCTGATTTTTTCCGTCAGCGTCGAGCCCAGATTCGTTTGCAAAAACTCGCGTTGCAAGGTGGTGCTGCGGCGTCGGATGAGCAGGTGGGGGGCAGCGCAGGGTAAGCCAAGCCCTCTTTGTTCAGTGTCAAGGGGCTTTGGTTATTTTTACGTCCCGCGCTGCTGATCATTCATAATTACACTTGGCGGAAGGTTGTGACGCGATTCTGTTGAAGAGGCGTCCCTTCCGGCCCCGTTCAATCTGAACTCTTCAAGACAAGGCACCATGGCCAAAAAGAAAACTGCCGGTCCGGCGGCTGCTGTATACCGGGATCATACTGGTTCGGTCGAAGTTGATCATGCACCGGGTCAGCGTCATGATCATCCTGTCATCGACGCGGGTGCTGGCGTGACCAACCCCGGGGGTATCTATCTGATCTCACCGTCGGGTGCCGTGCCAGAACCGGCCGACCTTGAGCGTGCCTGCAAGCGCCTGAAGCGTTTGGGGTTCAAGACCACGGTTGATCGTACTGCACTGGCGGTACATGAACGGTTTGCCGGTACCGATCGTCAGCGTCTGGCTGGCATCAATCGGGCGCTGAAACAAAAGCATCCGGTTGTCATGGCCACGCGCGGGGGGTATGGGCTCAGCCGCCTGTTGCCCCTTATTGACTGGAACGCGGTCGCTCAAAGCGGCAAGACGTTTGTCGGCCTTAGCGACTTTACGCTGTTCAATCTGGCGTTGCTGGCTAAAACCGGGGCGCACAGTTTTTCCGGGCCGATGGCGGTAGGTGACTTCGGTGCAAAAAAACTCGATGATCTGACGGCCGATTTGTTCGTGGAAACCCTGAACGGGCAACTTGAGATCCTCAGTTTTGAATCGCCCGATGCTGACCGGGTCGATGCACGCGGGGTCTTGTGGGGCGGCAATCTGGCCATGGTGGCCTCGCTGGTGGGTACCCCCTACATGCCCGACATCGATGGGGGCATTCTGTTCCTGGAAGACATTTCCGAGCATCCCTACCGTGTCGAGCGCATGCTGGCCCAGCTCTGGCAGGCTGGCATTCTTGAGCGCCAGAAGGCGATTGTGCTTGGCCACTTCAATGGTTACAAGCTGGGGGCTCCTGACAATGGCTTTGATCTGCCCAGTGTCATCAAGTGGTTGCGTTCGACCGTTAAGGTGCCGGTGGTCACGGGCTTGCCTTACGGTCATGTCAAGGTCAAGGCGACCCTGCCGGTAGGCCGGGTAGTGGGTATTGCCACTGAAAAGGGCATGGCCCATCTGGTGCTCGACGAACACGAACATTAAACCGACAGGTTCCGTTTTTAACTAAACCGGCAAGTTCCGGTTTTAACTAAACCAGCAAGTTCCGGTTTTAACTAAACCAGCAAGTTCCGGTTTTAACTAAACCAGCACTTGCTGGTTTTCCTTGTTAAACTGCGGGGTTACCCTTATTTTTACTGTTTTGGTGAAACGCTCCAAGTGATCTCTACCGCAAATCTTACGATCCAGTTTGGTCCCAAGCCGCTGTTTGAAAATGTCAGCGTCAAGTTCGGCGAAGGCAACCGTTACGGTCTGATCGGGGCCAATGGCTCTGGCAAATCAACCTTCATGAAAATCATCGGTGGTGATCTCGAGCCCAGTTCGGGCAACGTTTCACTCGAACCCGGTGTGCGTCTGGGCAAACTGCGTCAAGACCAGTTCGCCTACGAAGACATCCGTGTCCTTGATGTCGTACTCATGGGCCACGCAGAAATGTGGGACGTCATGAGTCGTCGTGATGCCATTTATGCCAACCCCGACGCCACCGAAGAAGACTACATGGAAGCGGCCAATCTCGAGGCCAAGTTCGCTGAGTACGACGGCTACACGGCCGAGGCGCGTGCCGGCGAATTGTTGCTGGGCCTTGAGATTCCGGTCGAGCAGCATAACCTGCCCATGCGCGAAATCGCTCCGGGCTGGAAACTGCGCGTTTTGCTGGCGCAGGCACTGTTTTCGAACCCCGATGTCCTGTTGCTTGACGAGCCCACCAACAACCTCGATATCAACACCATTCGCTGGCTCGAAAATGTGTTGAATGGCTACCAAAGCACCATGATCATCATCAGCCACGATCGTCACTTCCTGAATCAGGTGTGTACGCACATGGCCGACCTTGATTACCGTGAATTGCGCGTGTACCCGGGCAACTACGATGACTACATGCTGGCCGCTGCCCAGGCGCGCGAGCGTATCAGTGCCGTCAATGCCAAGGCCAAAGAGCGTGTGGCCGAATTGCAAGACTTCGTGCGCCGTTTTGCCGCCAACAAGTCCAAGTCGCGTCAGGCCACCTCACGCCTCAAGCAAATTGACCGCATCAAGGCTGAAACCGTTGAAGTCAAGCCGTCGTCGCGTCAGAATCCGTATATCCGTTTCGAGCAGAAGAAGGCCATGCATCGTCTGGCCGTGACCATCGAAGGCATTTCCAAAGCTTACGACCATCCGGTCATCCAGCGTTATTCGGCCATGGTGGAAGCCGGCGAGAAAATCGCTATCGTGGGTGCCAACGGGGTGGGTAAAACCACACTGTTGCGCATGCTGGCCGGTGACCTGGCCCCCGATACCGGCACGATCAAATGGTCTGAGAACGCCGACATGGGGTACATGGCGCAAGACGTGTCCGACCAGTTCCAGTCCTGT
>JAAYID010000275.1 GCA_012744285.1 Alcaligenaceae bacterium | reverse complement strand
GTGCTGGCAGCCTGGCAGTGGTTGCCAGGCCTGTTGGGCACACCCGAGTACATCTGGCCCAAATTCACATCGGTGGTTGACGAGTTTTTCCGCATGTGGAATGACGGCAACCTGGTAGAACACTTCGGCTATACCGCTCTTGAGGTCGTGCTGGGCTTCATTCTGGGTGCCTTGCTGGGTTTGTTCGTGGGTGTGGTGCTGGGGTTGTCACCCACGACCGAATCGGTGCTGTCGCCTTACATCCTGGCCTTGCAAATTGCTCCGAAAGTGGCCTTTGCACCGCTGTTCGTGATGTGGATGGGTTACACCATTTACCCCAAAATCCTGGTCGGTCTTTTGATTGTGTTCTTCCCGATCATGATCAACGTGCTGTCGGCAATCCGTACGGTAGACCCCGACATGGTCAATCTGGTACGCACGTTGAATGCGACCCGTTGGCAGATTTTCCGTCTGGTCGAGTTCCCGTCATCGCTGCCGGCGTTGTTTTCGGGTCTGCGTATCGGCTCAACCCTGGCGGTTATCGGGGTTACGGTGGGCGAGCTGGTCGGCGGCAACAAAGGTCTTGGCTTTTTGCTGGTTGACTCTGAAGGTCAGGGCAATACAGCCGGGGTGTTTGTCGCCATTCTGGGGCTGACGGTCATCGGTATTGTGGCGTATGCCGTCGTGGTCTGGGCCGAACGTCGTTGCCTGCATTACATCCCGAAAATCACGACGACAACGGCGTAAAGGCACACCATGAATCAGCATATCAACAGTTCGGCACAGATCGCGGCCAAAGTCCTGGCAGGTCGGCGTGTTCTGGTCACGGGTGCGGCTCGTGGCCTGGGTTTCGATCTGGCCCGCCTGGCCTTGCAGGCCGGTGCTTCGGTGGTTCTGGCCGACATTCTCGAGCCTGAACTCGCCCAGGCCAAGGCTCGTCTTGAGTCCGAAGGTTTCAAGGCGCACACAGTGGTGTTCGACCAATCCAGTCCCGAGTCGATCCGGCAGTGTGCCGAACAGGCGGCAAATCTGCTGGGTGGCCTTGATGGTTTGGTCAACAACGCCGCCATCACGAATTCAGGCGGCAAGACCATGGAAGAGTTGCAGATCGACATGTTCGATCGGGTCATGACGGTCAATGTCAGGGGGTGCTGGCTCATGACCCAGGCCTGTTTGCCCGCGTTGCGTGCTTCAGGGAATGGGGCTGTGGTCAACCTGGCGTCCGACACGGCCCTGTGGGGCGCACCCAACCTGATGGCTTATGTGGCCAGCAAGGGGGCCGTCATTGCCATGACGCATTCCATGGCCCGTGAAATGGGTGCTGACAACATCACCGTTAACGCGGTTGCACCGGGCCTGACACTGGTCGAGGCCACTGAATATGTGCCCAAGCATCGTCACGAGCTCTACGAAAACCAGCGTGCCATTCAGCGCGCCCAGGTTCCCGAAGACGTCAGTGGTGTCATTGTCTTTCTTTTATCCGGTCTGTCACGTTTCGTGACTGGCCAAGTACTGGCTGTCAATGGCGGCTTTGTCATGCATTAACCAAAAGGTGATTTTATGAGCGAGCAAGCAGTAAATGATCAACCGACCTGGACTCGTCCGGAAGGCGCAAGCTTTGAAGACTGGATGTCGACACGTATCGCGCGTTTTTCAACCCGCAAATACGATTGGGATGCCCTGAAATTCCAGGCCGACTACGACCCGAAATACCGCCGTGCCCAGATGCGCTATGTCGGTACCGGTGGTACCGGCGTTGCCTCAGACGTCAACACCGTACCGTCTGAAAATTTCACGTTTTCGACTATGGTGATCCCGGCCGGCCACGAAGGTCCATCCCATATTCACACCGATGTCGAAGAGGTTTTCTTCGTCATTCGCGGCAAGCTCAAGCTTATTCTTGAAAAAGACGGTGAGCGTTTCGAAACCATTCTGACCGATCGTGATCTGGTTTCGGTTCCCCCGGGCGTCTACCGCGAGGAAATCAACATTGGTGACGAAGATGCGCTGATGTGTGTCATGCTGGGTGCCAAGAAGCCCATCACGCCCACGTATCCCCCTGAGCACCCCTTGTCCAAAATCAAGCGCTAGGACGGGGTTTGCAATGCGTCATTCAACAGCAGCACTTTGGGAAAGCGGCGAGACCTGGATGCCACGCTGTGTCGAAACCGAACACGGTGTCATCAGCGTACGTGATTCTGGCATCAGCAGTCCCAAGACGTTCGTGCTGCTGCACGGCATCAGTTCAGGTTCCGGGTCGTGGCAAGACTGCGCCCGAGCCCTGGCTGATCATGGCCGCGTCATCGCCTGGGATGCCCCGGGCTATGGCGATTCGGCACCGTTGTCCGTATCGGTGCCGTTGGCGATCGACTACGCGGCCAGTCTGGCCGCGCTGGTCGACGCCCTTGATCTTGAAGAGTTTCTGCTGGTAGGCCATTCGCTGGGGGCTCTGATGGCCGCAGGTTACAGCAGTCTGCCTCAGGCCAGGGCATTTGGCTACGCATTGTTCAGTCCGGCATTGGGTTATGGCGGCACCGAAAAGTCGGCCGATGTGCGCAAGGGGCGTCTGGATGCCCTTGAGCAAAAGGGTATCGAGGGTATTGCGGCGGCATTGCCTGCACGCTTGCTGTCGGCCAATGCCTTGCCTGCCCAGCGCCAGGCGGTGACCCAAAATGCCCTGCGATTGCATGCCGGCGGGTATCGCCAGGCCGTTGAACTGCTTTGCGGCGACGACATCAACCGCCACCGTGGTCTGACGGCCTCAAACACGCGTGTGTATTGTGGCGATGCCGATGTCGTGACCACACCTGTGCAGTCGCAAG
>JAAYID010000274.1 GCA_012744285.1 Alcaligenaceae bacterium | reverse complement strand
CCGTTCGATTCATTGGTCGGCAGGCTCGACGACGGGTCAATACTGCTGACCTCTTGATACAACGCCAGTTTGACGGTCCCGCCTTCGGAAATCTGCGGCCGGATGCGCAACGTCAAGCCGACGTCTTCGCGCTGCACGGTCTGAAACGGGTTGCTGGCCCCGTCACCCGACGTGGTGTAACTGCCCGTGACAAACGGCACAGTACGCCCCACCACGATGCTGGCCTGTTCGTTGTCGAGCGTCATCAGGTTGGGCGTAGACAGCACATTGACCCCCCCCCTGCTTTTGCATGGCGCGCGCCAGAACACTCAGGTTCAGCAACTGGGTGCCCAGCACATCGACCGTCCCCCGGACCACGCCCAGGCTCATGCCGGCCCCCAACGCGTCAATGGTGCTGCGCGCATCACCCAGATTGGCACCGATACCGGACCCACCCAGATTCGAACCGCCAATGAATGAGGTGCCACCATTGCTGATACGGTCGGCTCCGGCCATCCACTGAATACCAAACTCGGCGGCATCTTCCGCGTTGACTTCCACAATCAGGCTTTCGATCAGCACTTGGGCGCGACGCTGGTCAAGCTGGTCAATCACTTCGCGCAGACTGCGATACAACGGATCGGGCGCAGAGATAATCAGGGTATTGGTGGTGGGATCAGCCTGGACCGTTGCCCCGCCGGCCGAAAACGTCACGGCCCTGCGGTCATTACCCAAGAGATCAGTACCCGATGGACCGCCACCGGCCAGGCCTGCCCCCCCCGCCACCGCGTTCAACAGCCCTGGTGCAGACCCACCCGCCTGCTGGGCAAGATCAGGCCGCGAAACCCCGGATCCCATGGCACCATCCGCGACACCACCCGACAATGCGCCACCCGTATCTGCCGTGGCACCGGCGCCGCCCTGCCCGCCCAGTGCACCCCGCAACACCTCTGCCAAATGGGTGGCCTGTGCATTGCGCAAATAAACGACGTGCAAGTTGCCGGCACGCGACTCGGGAGAATCAATACGCAGAATCAGGTTGCGCGCCAGTTTAAGACGTTCTGGGGTGCTGGCCCGCACCAGTACCGCATTGCTGCGGGGGTCGGCGATGACACTCACCTGCTGGACCTGGTCAGGCCCGCTGGTGTGCAGCATCTGATGGGCCAGTGCGGCAACGTCCAGCGCCACCCCATACTGAATGGGAATCACGTCGGTGTTGATGGACGCCGGCGTATCAACGCGGGAAATGACCTCGGCAATCCGGTCAAGGTTATCGGCGTAATCGGTAATCACAAGCGTATTATTGCCCGCATGTGCCGCAATGGTGTTATTGGGTGCCACCATGGGCCGCAAGACCGGCACCAGCGCCGCTGCGCTTTCGTAACGCAACGGAAAAACCCGTGTGACCAGTTCCCCACCCGTGGCCGCCTGACGCCCGGATACCACTGGCCCGCCTTGCAACTTGGCGTCGGCCTCGGGCACCACCCGCTTGACGCCATCGACATCAATGACGGCAAACCCCTGCATCCGCAAGGCGCCCAGCAACATGGAATAGGCAGTCTCGGCATCGACCGGCGTTTCAGACACCAGGGTTAACTGACCCCGCACACGCGGATCAACCACAAAATTGTGCCCGGTAAACTGTGCCAAGGCACGTACGACCCCACCCAGTTCAGCCCCATTGAAATTAAGCGTGGTGCGCTGCCCCCCTGCCGGCCTGACCGCCTGGGCGTCACCGTCAGGCGCCGGACGCTCGCGGATAGGCGTCAAGGCGCGCGGCCGGGGCTGCCCTGAATCGGTATAAGGTTCCGCCCGTTGCGACGGCTGAGACCCAACCGAGGTATACGCCACAAGCGGGCTCCCTGAAGCATCCTGGGCCGTATCTGTGGCGGCACAACCGCCCAGCACAACCACAAGCATCAACAGAGACATGCGCGCACCACAACGGGCGGAACGCCGGGACGAACATCGGGCAGAGAACAATAAAGGGGTCATGGCAGCAGTTTCAAAAGGGTAAGCAGACACTAACGTACGTTCATCATAATGTGACCATCCGGCCCCGAACGGGGCCCCATGGCATTCAACAGGCCGGTCAGGGCCGCATGGGTATCGCCGCTGGCCGACGCGTCGACCCAGGCCTGGCCATCAAAGTGCGCCCGGCCCGAAGGCAATACGGTACCTTCGCCTTGCATCACCAGCGGGCCTTCACGCGTCGTTAACGCCAAGACAACGCCACGGTCAATACCCGACCTCACGGTCAGGGTGTAATCGCCCAACGGCTGTACCCGGGTCAGCGACGACGACGCATTGCGCCATCTCACGGACAGCAAACGGCCCCCGTCATCGGACGAGAGACCCGCGGGGCCCAGCACCAGTTCCGGCCAGTCGACCAGGACATCCCCACCCGGATCAAGGGTATTGAACATCGCATGCGCCGTCGTCAACGCAAAAGCCGGCAGCTGCAACGACTGACCCGACAAACGCAAACCCTGCCACGACAATGACAAGGTCAACGGACCACCCAACCACGGGTGCGTCAAATCAAGCACCGGCCCGCCATCGAACACCAGATGCCATCGTAACGGGTCAGGCAACGTGCGGCGCAAACCACCGGCACCCACCGCAACCGTTGCACTGGCCGACCACAGGGTTCCGGACGCATCCGTCACAATAACGGGGGAAGTCTCGGGTATCCATGCCATCACCCAGCGAGCCGGCAGCACCCGGATTGCGACCGCGCACGCCACCACCACCAGCACAATCACCCACACCGTACGCCGCCAGCCCATCACGGGGATACCTTCACAGGCATGGTGACGATAATGCGGCCATCCAGCTGGCCGGGCCGGTCGCGGCCATCAATGACACTTCGAGCCAGATCAGCCTCGCGAATCTGCACCTGTGCCACGAGCGGCAGCCGGGCCACCCACTCGATCACCCGCCCGGCCGGCGCACGGGTGAACTGGACCTGCCATTGCCCGGCCTCGGCAGCCGAGCCCTCTGCCCGGCTAAAAACACTGACACGGTCCAGCCCGGCGTCACCCAGACTGGCCGTCAGAGCCGCCTCTGTCGCAGGTACCGACAACGTACCGGAACGTCCGCGTCCCAAGGCCTTTGCTTCGAGCAAGACCGTGCTCAATTGGGCGGCCTCCGCGTGTAAAACCGGTAGCTGCTGATGCGCGCGCTGCACAGTCTGCAGCGCCGGACGCAACCCAACCGTCCACAATACGGCCAGGAAAATCAGCAGCACCGCCCCCCGCAACAATGTCTGCTCACGCGGGGTTCGTTGTCGCCAGGCATGACGAGCCTGTCGCACGAACATGTCAATGCCCCCACGCCAGGACGGACCTGACCCCGTCGACACAGGACGATTCATGGTTGCGCCCCCCGGGATTCACCGGGCGCCTGTCGCTGCACGCGCCACACATGCGGCTGACTGTCTTCGCGCTCAAGCTTCAATTGCCGTACCGAGGCCGACTGCGCCAACGCTGCCTCGTTGGCAGGTGGCGCATAACCTTCAGCCAGCGTCAGGGTCAGCACACCCTGCGTGTAGTGAAGGGCCCGCACACGACGTTCAGAAAAATCCAGTACGCTTGCCGCCGCCAATGCCAACGGCACGAAATCATCATCAACGGCATCACCCTGCAGTCGCCGCAACGCGTCACGCTGATGCTGCGCCTGCCGGACAGGGTCGATAACGACCTGCACCTGCGGAAATGCCTGCATCACCGCCAATCGCATATCATGCTGAAGCGCCTCAACCTGATGCCCCAGACGAGCCGCATACACGTTCAAACCGACCACCCAGACCACCACCGCCGCCGCCACCCAATACAAGGGCCGACGCCAGTGACTGCGGGTCGATGGCGGCCGGGCCGCGCTGCGGGCCAGTGACCAGGCCGGCAACGGTGCCAACCACCGCGGCCCGGCCGGCAATTCAAGGGGCCGATCAGGCTGCGGATCGGTGTCTGGAATGGCCAGCGCGTGCGGAATGAACGCCACAACATTCACACCCACGGCAACCAGCAAAGCCCAGGCGTCTTCCAATGGGCGACGAGCCGTCCATGCGACCGTTACGGTACCGTCCTGGGCGCGCGGCCCATGTGCCACGCACAACTCGTCTATGTCCGACAACGTCATGGGCTCGATACTGGCAGACACGGCGGCATCCAGATGCCGGGCCGACACCGGAGGCAGCGTCGTGTTCGCGACAATGGCATCGTCGGGATGCAGGATGGCATACACAGGCTCTGAGCCCGACTGCCCCCCCAGCTCGGCCAGCGACACGAGCCCGGCACGCGCCACACCCCCTTGCGTGTCGACCTGAACGAAAGGCAGAATCGAATCACGCACCAGTTGGGAAAGAGGCGGCAAGGCCACGCGCAAATGTTGTCTCATGGTGTTATTTATTAGTAGGTAACCCAGCGGACGGACGATACCCCCTGATCGCTTCGTCGCAGCAGTGCCTGCAGACTCACCATCGTATTTCCAACCGTAACCTCACCCGTCACGCGAAACCAATGGCTGCTGACCTCGATGCGCTCCAGCACCTCGGGCTTCAGCTGACCGGCACGGTTGAGAAAATCGCCTCGACTGGCAAACCACACCCCCCGGTCACGCTCGACAAGCAAGGCTCGTGCCTTTGCCAGCCCAAGCCCGTCAATGAACGCCCCCAGCACTTCTGCCGAAGCGGTGTTGACATTGATGGCGGTGGCCTCGGGCAAGACAGTAACATAAGGCTGCAACGTCTCGATAATCTGTGGGGTGAAACCCGGCAAGGCACGCAAATCGTCAACACCGCGCAACCCGACCGCGCCGGGCTCAACCCCTTCACCAAACTGGGCCGCCGCAACGCGTTGCGCCATACGCATGGCCAAGACCGGGTCAATAGCCAGCGACTCAAGCAATCGCTCCAGCCCCCGCACCGCCTGCGGATCAATTCGGGCGCGTGCAGCCAGATTACGCAAATTGTATTTGCTTTGCTCATCCTCGATCTGCCCTGAAAACAAGGCGTTGTCGGGGTCTTCGGCCCGACCTACCGGCAACCCGATCACCGGTTGCGCCCAGATGCCATCGGCCCGTGTTGTCGGGCTATCCTCAGCATCCATGCGCAACACCACCCGCGACCAATCCAGCCCGCCCCGCAACATCCAGGTGGCCTGGCTACGATCAGCCTCTGTAATCAGAATACCCGCCAGAACCCCCTGCCGCTCGATGAAAGACACAGCCATCGCCGAAGCCGCAACGACCACCAGCAGCGCGGCAATCACGGCCATACCTCGCTGACGCCACGACGCCGGGGCACTCATGGCAGCAGCACCACTTTACGAAACGGCTGGTCACTGGACACTCCGCTCCGGAATAAGGCAATTTCGATGCCGATGACCCCAGCCTCTACGGCGGCACGGACTGCCCGGGCGTTTTCTTCGTGTGACGGATCAAGCCACCCCAACCCAGGTTGCCAGATCCGGACCCTCATGGCCTTTATATCGCCAAGCACCGCAACACCCGCGCCAACCGGTGGCAAGGGCAGCTGGTACGACGCCATGCCCGTCGCCCGGTACAACACACCGTCATCAAAATACCAACGCAGCTGCTGCCAGCGCCCATTACCCGCCGAGCGCACCACGCTTAACCCCGCCTCGGCATCCCAGTGGATACCGGCAGGCATCTGCACAGCGCCCGCCCGCGCACCGGGCAACCGGGTCTCGGCACGGCCCGGCAAGACATCGGGCCCGGCATGCAACAACAGATCGCGCTCAATCTGACCCAGCGCACGCACCATCGACAAGATGCCTTCGGCACGTTCATCCAGGCGCTCACCGGTTTTTTGCACGGCATCAAGCCCCCGCCACGACACAAGGCTGACCAACGCCATCAGCACCAGCGCCACCAGTACTTCAATCAGAGTAAAGCCCGACTGGCCCCGACGCGCAACACTCATCGCAGGCGGGACACCAAACCGTCCAGTCGCGCAACCACCGGACCTTTATCAAGACGGACCTGAACGCTAACGCGACGGAAACGGGCATTTGGCGTGGCCTGGACGTCGTGCTCACACCGAAACGCCAATGTGCCCTGGGGGCAGGGCTGGGTACGCCGCCCCAGCGGAGGGAAAATCGCCTGCAACCGAAGTTCGGCCAGAAAATTCTGTGCCGCCTGCTGGGCCAGACTGCGTTCCTGCATATGGCGCATACCGGTCACGCCCACACCCAACGCCCGAACACTTGCCGCCAGCGCAACGCCCACAATCGCCAGCGCGACCAGCACCTCGATCAGCGTAAAACCACGCTGGCAACGCCTGACCATCACGGCTCCACCACAAAGCGGCCGTTACCCAGACGCGACAACCGGACCACATGCCCCTCTGACTCAAGCACCATCTGCAACGGCCCGGGTATCCAATCCGCACCAAAGACCAACGCCGCACCCGCACTGTTGCGCAAGGCAACGGCACCTGATGAAATCCATGCGCGCGGGCGCAGAATGCTGTCGCCTCCGATGGCCGTATCGGTTCCGTGCTGCGCACGCACCAGCCTTCGAGCCGGCAACATCAGCTGACGAGGCTGCCGGGAAAACCGGTAACCCTCGGCGTCATGCTCCCATACGAGCGGCTGACCGCTGGCCCAGGCTTCGGCCTGTGCCGCCGTGAACACATGCGCCAGTCGCACGGCGTCCTGACGCAACGCCCGGGCGCGATTGTCAGCAAACACCGACACGCTGACCAGCGTCGTCGCAATGCCGATAATCAGCAACACGATCATCATCTCGAGCAGCGTAAAACCGCGCTGCCGGCTAACGGGCCCAGGAACCAATATCGGCATCCGTACCCTCACCGCCAGGCTGCCGGTCGGCCCCCAGCGAAAACACATCGACCTCGTCATGCACACCGGGATTCAGATATTGGTAGGGCGTATTCCACGGATCAACCGGAACACGATCAAGATACGCCGACGGCTGGCCCTGACCGGCGACCAGCGCGCCAAGGCCGGGATCAGACGGCGGATAGCGGCCATGATCCAGCCGGTACAGCTTGAGCGCCTGCATAATGG
>JAAYID010000273.1 GCA_012744285.1 Alcaligenaceae bacterium | reverse complement strand
GTCCTCATGGTGTTCACATGGTGGTGGCTGACCCGCAAAGGCTTTGACCTCAAAGCATCTGACAGCACCGCCGTCATTCGGCAGGCCCTCGACAAACTGGGGCCAATGAGCAAGGGTGAAAAGTGGGTAGCCCTGATTTTTGTGCTGGCGGCCCTGGCCTGGATCTTCCGGCCCATGGTGGCCGACTATATCCCCGGTCTCAATGACACCAGCATCGCCATCGGGGCCGCCCTGCTGTTATTTGCCATCCCGGTCGATCTGCGCAAACGTACCTTCCTGATCAACTGGGAAACCGCGGGCAAGCTGCCTTGGGGCGTATTGCTGTTGTTCGGAGGCGGCCTCTCGCTGTCCGGGGTCATCGGCACCTCGGAACTGGCCAAATGGATTGCCGAAAACATGCACTGGGTGGCCACGCTGCCCGGCCTGCTGATGGTTATTGTGGTGGTGGCCGTAATATTGGGCCTGACCGAACTGACCTCAAATACCGCTACCGCAGCGACCTTCCTGCCCCTGCTGGGTGCACTGGCTATTGCACAAGGCATACCGCCGGAAATGCTGGCCATACCCGCCGCCATTGCGGCAAGCTGCGCCTTCATGATGCCGGTGGCCACACCGCCCAACGCCATTGTGTTCGGCACCGGGCACATGAAAATTCAATCGATGATCAAGGCCGGTTTCGCCCTGAATATTGCCAGCGTAGTCATCATCACCGGCTTGTGTTACCTGCTTATCGGGCTGATCTGGGTACGTTAAGCGGATCCGCATACCAGTCCAACGCACATGGCCATTCCGGGGTCCAGCCCGATGCACGCAGGCGCGCATTTGACAACCGCTTGCCATCCGGCACCCTGGATTCCCGTGCCGGCATGGGGGCGCCCAGCAAACGCGCGACGTCATCGTAAAACCCGGCCAGCGGAAGGGGCTGGTCATCCGTGCCAATGTACAGCGGCTGCGGGGCAGCCAACGCCAGAAGGTGGGCACACGCACGAGCTGCGTCATCACTGTGAATTCGATTGGCCCAATGACCAGACCCATCGGGCACCGTCACCCTGCCGGCCCGTAATCCGTTGATCAAATGCATCCGCCCCGGGCCATACAACCCGGACAACCGCAACGTCACACCCACGCCCTGCGGCAAGATCGCCTGCAGGGCCGCCTCGGCCTCCAAAAGCGCCTGGGTACGGAAGTTCGTGTTCTGAACCGGTGAGTCTTCATCCACCCACGCGTCCGAAGGCCCCCAAACCGCCGTCGAGCCCACCAAAACACAGCGCGTCAAACGCGCCAGACAACCCGGCGACAAACTGTTCAAAAGATTCGGAAGCCCTTGCGAATAAACGCGGGTGTAATGATCAGCGGTACGACTGTCCGGTGACGGGGCATACAGGATATGGCTGATTTCAGAAAACGCCCCCTCACGCAAAAAGGACAGACTGGCCGGATCCTGCAGATCGGCCTGAACCCAGGTCATGTGATTGTCAGGCCCGGAAGGCATCGGACTGCGACGCAACCCAATGCATTTCCAGTCGTTCGGATCCAGCAATCGTGCCGTCCGCACACACAAATCACCACCCACCAGCAATAGCGTATTCATAGCAACAGGCCTTCAGTAAACTGCGGCGACAGGCCGACAACAGGCAACAATGTATGCCGTCGTCAGGGCGTTACCGCTTAATGCACAAGCTGATTAATTTCAATGATCGGCATCATTACCGCCAATACAATAACCAGCACAATCCCCCCCATGATCAGAATCATCAGCGGCTCAAGCAGCGCGGTCATGGTCATGGCGCGCCGTTCCAGCTCGCTGGACAGCACACGGGCCGCGCGGTCCAGCATGGCCGATAACTGGCCGGTGCGTTCGCCACTACCCGCCAGATGAATCAGTAACGGTGGAAAAGTCTTCTGTGCCTCAAGCGCCTGCGCCAAAGCGCTACCCTCTCGCACACGACGGGTCGCATCATCAACCGCCGCCTGCAACCTGCAATTTCCAAGCGTACGACGGGCCGCCTCAAGCGCCGCCAGCAACGGGACATTGCTGCTCGTCAAGATGGCCAGCGTATCGGCAAAACGCGCGACATCGACCCCCATGGCATAGCGACCCAGAATCGGTAGCCGCAAGACACGCGTATGCCATGCCAGACGCGCTGACGGATTGCGCAAACGCAAGCGCCACAGCCCGAACAACGCCACCAGGCCAAGCACCACGGCCAGCCCCCATTCCCGTGTGAATGCACTGGCCACCAGCATCAGGCGCGTCAGCAAGGGGAGTGTCTGCTGTGCCTGCGAAAACGCCCCAACCACCTGTGGAACCACATAGCTGAGCAAAAAAATCACAATCCCGATCGATACGATGGTCACGATCACCGGATAAATGAACGCCGTCAGTACCTTGTTGCGCAATGCACTGCGCGACTCGATGTAATCGGCAAGGCGCTCAAGGACCTGTGCCAGATCACCCGACTGTTCGCCGGCATCAACCAACGCCCGATAAATTTCGGGGAAGTGCCGTGGGTGTGCCGCCAGCGCCTCACCCAGACGATGACCGGTACGCACATCATCGCGTACCGCCGCCAGCGCCTGCGAAACGGGCTTGCGCTCGGCTTGTTCCATAGTGGCGCGCAACGCCGCCTCAAGCGGCAACCCGGCCGCCAGCAAACTGGCCAGTTGCCGCGTCAACCAACCCAGGTCGGCATCGCTGATTCGGCCCCCCATTGACCAAGACTTGCCCCCGCGCCCACCATTCTCGCGTACCGACAAGGGTAACAGCCCGCGTGCCCGCAGCGCCGCACGCGCACTCCGGACACTGTCGGCATCGATTCGGCCCCGGTCATGGTGCCCGGCGGCATCAACCGCCTCATACTGATAAGAAGGCATGGTCTCGCTCCGGTGCTAGGTATCGCGTGTCACGCGGGCAATTTCTTCCGGCGAGGTCACGCCCTGCTGCACCCAGCGCCCGGC
>JAAYID010000272.1 GCA_012744285.1 Alcaligenaceae bacterium | reverse complement strand
ATGGATACCCTGCCGTTTGGAAGGCTTGCCAAACCCGTTTCGACGGGCTGCTCCTGAACCGCAGGCAAAACAGCCTCAGGCTGCGACAACGGCCCCAGCCACGGCCACAACTTACCCAGCAAACTGCCCTTGACCGGGTCTTTCACCTGCCCCTTGCCATCGTCCCATGCGACCTGTCC
Source organism: Alcaligenaceae bacterium (assembly GCA_012744285.1). Taxonomy (GTDB): domain Bacteria; phylum Pseudomonadota; class Gammaproteobacteria; order Burkholderiales; family Burkholderiaceae_B; genus Neopusillimonas; species Neopusillimonas aromaticivorans. The sequence goes on along the minus strand of JAAYID010000272.1, from coordinate 6,537 downwards.
CACCAGACACAATTGCTGTCGGGCACGAGTCGCCGCCACGTACAGCAAACGGTCAACCTCATAATCAGACCGTTGTTTCTCTCGCGCCCGCAGGTAATTCGTGACCGGATCGACCGACTCATCAGACCGGGGTCGTATGGGCGCAATCAGCAGCCTCCCCTCGCTGTATTCGAAAAGTACGAGACGCGGGTTGTCGGCTGATGCCCCATGCTGCAAGCCCATGAGTATGACGGTATCAAACTGCAATCCTTTGGACTTGTGAATCGTCATGACCTCGATGGCCGGACCACTTTCATGACCGGGTGATGCGTACAGCCGATCAAGCTGTGCATCCAGTTCGACAGGATCAAGTGCGCCGTACGGCGCCAGTTTCTCGATGAGTCGGAAAAAGCTTTGCGCATCAGCGCGTTCGTCCTCGCGACCATAGACCTTTTCGCCCCCCAAACGCTGCCAGCACTGCTGCAACCAGGACGCGAACGGCAACACACCCTCGTCGTTACCCTGATCGAGCAAGACCGCAGCGGCATGAACAATACGCCGGTGTTCATCACCAACGACACCCCAGGCCTCGGGGTCGTCCGCGTGTACATACGCCCGCAACACCTCGTGTGGCGCGGCAGAGGCATTGCCGCCGAACAAGGCGTGCAATGTCTGCAAGCGCAACCCGCAGACCGGAGAACGCAACAACGACAGCCAGGCCAGCCGATCGGCCGGGTGCGACAACGCGCACGCCAGCTGCACCAGATCGACAATGACCTGCCGGGACTTCAGGGAAACCAGCTCGACGGCGCGGCACGGCAAGCCGTTCGCCCCCAGTTGACGGACCACATCAAGCAAATGGCTGCGCGCCCGCACCAGAATTGCGACAGGATGATCACTGGCCGGGTTTCGTGCCAGCGCCTCGCGAGCCAGACGCACAACCTGATCTTGCGCTGCCCGCACCGCAGCGTCTGGCGCCTCATCTTCAGACAGACCTGACCAAACCGGATGAAACGTGACCCCACAACCGTCAAGCGGCGCATTGAACGCCACCGAGGACGAATAGGGAATTGCCCCCAGCCCCATATGAGGCGTAGCGGGAAACAAACCGCCAAACACTTGATTGACCCAGTCAACAATGACAGCTTGAGACCTGAAGTTTGTCGTCAACTGCAAGGACTCGAGCGGGACACCGCCCAACCCCTGGTCGCGAACCTTGAGGAACAACCCGACCTCGGCCTTGCGGAACCGATAGATCGACTGCATCGGGTCACCGACCAGAAAAAGCGTACGCCCATCGTCGGGCAACCACCCTGACGTGAGACGTTCAAGCAGATCGATCTGGGCCTGGCTGGTATCCTGAAATTCATCCACGAGCAAATGGCGGACGGCGCTGTCGAGTGACAGCAACAAATCGGTTGGCTCATCGGGCGTTCCCAGGGCGCGCAGGGCGCGCTGCGCAATTTCAATGAAGTCAACCTCGCTGGCATCGGCAAAGGCCAGCATCAGTTGCCCGCACGCCAACCGCAACACATCCATCAGATCCGACAAGACATCGAGATGCCAGCGCTGATACCCACCCGCTGGCGCATTGCGAATTTCAGCCAGCGCAGCAACCCAGTCCTCGGTTCCGTCAAACCCGTTGAGCCACGCCATGAACGCATTACGATGCGCCGTACCGGCTTCAAAACCTGTTGACTTGTTGACCGTCTTGCGCAGGGATCCGGCACCTGTCAGGACCAGCTCAGACAAAGCCTGCCACTGCGGCAAGGCATCCGCCACTGGCGGGAATGGCGTGCCATCCCAATCACGCAAAGGCAGGACACCCGGCATTTTTCCAGCCTGTTCGAGTGCCTCGACGGCCAGACGACAAGGGCCGGCCAATGTCTTGGCCCAGCCCAACGGCATCAACGACGCCAGACGCCGCAGATCTTCCTCAATGGCCTCGTCAAGAAAAGCCGCCAGCAGGAAGGGATCATTCCCGCCCGACAACAGGGGCATCCATTGATCACGGCTACCCAGCATCTGGGCCAGCAAATTTTCAGCCGCGCGCACGTCAACATCAAGGTGTGCCAGCACCCGGGCCACACTATCGAAATCGTCTACCATGGCCAGCGTAGCCTGAGCCGCCTGACGGTAGTGATGCTCGGGGTCATCCGCCATGCCGGGCATGCCGCCCAAGGCGCTAAGCCATGGCATGCTGCGCACCAGCCAGGCACAAAACGAATCAATCGTACGGATACTCAAGCGGGCCGGGTATTGCAACAGATGCCAGCCCTTCTGGCGATCGCGTTCGATGGCTGCGCGCGCCAGCGCCCAACTATGCCGGCGATGTTCTTCAGGGGGCTCAGGGCCCAAACCCTGGGCCAACTTGGACAAGACACGTGCATGCATCTCTGAGGCTGCCTTGCGCGTGAATGTAATGGCCACGATTTCCTCAGGGCGATCAACCGTGGCCAACAGCGCCAGAATGCGGTCTGTCAGCAACTCGGTTTTACCCGACCCGGCTGGCGCCTGCACCAGAAAAGACACCTGTGGGTCCAGCGCCCTGCGGCGCGCCTGCGCATCGTGGATCTGATCAGACATCGGCTTCCCCGGTTTCCTTCATGGTTTCGTTTTCTGATTCATCGAGCCGCAAAAAAGGCAAGACATCACACCAGCCAAGATCCTGGATTTTCATGAACATGTTACGTGCATCACCCGCAATGAACTCGTTGGCCAACCCTTCAATCGCATTGGACCACCCTGACAACACCCCGTCCCATGCGGGCAGGACCTCAAGACCGGCCAGGCCATAGTTGTCGGTTTCAGCAAATCCTTTAAGGACACAATCGCGCGCATGCAAACGCGCCAGCACCAGAGCACCAACCCGCTCTGATGCTTCGCCGGTACTGATGACCGACGCATAAAACGGCAGCTGCAGCTCTACCGGGCGCTCGCGCAGCCAGTCGGCCTTGGGCTGAGGCTTGCCATTTCCCGTCTTGTAGTCGATGACAGCCAGTTGATCGTCATCGAGACGGTCGACGCGATCAAGCCGCAACGTCAGTTTCAGCACCCCGTGCGACCACACGACCGTTTTTTCGGTCGCCTCGACACTAAAAGGAGCCCGACCGCGCTCTTGCTGCAGCCAGGACAACACAACCTTGCTGCCGCGCTCAAGTTCGAGCCGACGCAAGGTCTGGGTATAGTCATGCAAATGCTCATCGGCCGCTGTCGCCAGCGCCTGGTCTACCCGTGCATTGATTGAACCATCGATAAACGAGGCCTCAAGGGTGTGATGATCGCGCAACTGCTGCCAAACCAGCTCGAGCGCACGGTGCATGAACAACCCCCGGGCATTCTGGCTGGCCGGCCCGGCATAATCGGGCAATTGCGAGGCACCCAGACGATATTTGACGAAAGCCCACAACGGATTTCGTGCCTGCGTATCAAGCAACCCGATACCCCCGGACACTTTTTCGTCTGCAGCCAGGGGCGGACCCCGCTCGTCACGCAGAATTTCAAGAGATACCCGGTCGCGCAGCGCCTGGACGCCGTCTTCGAGATCGACCTGGGCGATGGCAGTGATGAAGGGGCTGGGGCGCAGTTCACTTTCGCCGGCATGCAGCGCGTGACTGAACCAGACCTGCGGCGCCAGACGACACAGGTCATCGAACAACATACCGGCCCACTGCAACTCGCGCTCGGGCGTGGCGCGCGGCGCCCCGGCATGACGCAACACCGCCGCTGGCAACAACGGATTGGGACGCATCGGGGCGGGCAGAACATCGTCGGTAAGACCCAGAACCCAAACGCCGTCCCAACGCCCCCCCTCGGCTTCGAGCAGCCCCAGAACATCAAGCCGGGCCGCCGCATCTCGCTGGGGCTGAAAGGGTGTTTCGTTGAGTAGCCGGGCCAGTAAACCTACAGCCTCTGGCAGCGAAACCTCGCCCCAGACCACCTCGTATTGCCCCAGTTGCCCGACCACACGGTCAAACGCTTCCAGCGTCTGAAACGCGGCGCTGCCCTGGGATCCTCCACCCGGAAACCCCAGGTGTGCAAGAAGCCCCCTGAAACTGGCCGCACGAAGGTGCAACCCCGCGCGACGGGGTTGATGCATGAGCGCATCGGCACATGCGACCCAGGCTTGATGCAACCGGGGAGCCTGATTGGCCAACACGGCCGTGAACTCGGACAGTGACACAGCCGTGACCGCACGCTTGCGCCAGAATGCGTCAATACGGGCCCGGGCAGCAGCCTCGCCAAGCCCGCCAGCACAGGCACCGGCCAACAAGGCCGCACCCAGCACGGCAGGTGTTGAATGACCTGCCCGATGGAAATCGGCCAGAGCCTGCAGCCAGGCCAACGCCGCGCGGGCCAACGGCCACTGACCTAATGGCCGGGCCACCGCAATGTTGTAACGCTCGGCATCAGGCAATGTCTGGCGCAATACCCGGTGGGCCAGCGCGACATCAGCTTCGAGACGACTGGCCACGATCGCATAACGCCCCTTCGGATCATTTTGCAAACACTCCCGCGCCCAATGCGCAGCGGCCCACCACTCGGGGTCTGTGTCAGCAACGGCAACACGCCGCAAAGCACCGGACGCTTGCTGACGCGATGACAAAACACAAACCTGGACACCCGTCGCACCAAGGGTTGAAAGCAGCGACGACAATCGTGGCGACAGCTCGTTGAAACCCGCCAGCACCAGCGTATCAAGATCCAGTGGCAATGTGCCATCGACGGCCGCAGCACATACTCGTCCGATACTGGCATTGACATCTTCAGCATCGAGTGCGGCCAACCGCAAGCGATAGGCGTCACGCCAGACCAGAAAACGCTGGTAATCAGGCGTTTCTGCCGCCGGGTCCACCGTCAGTTGCCATTCGTCCATGAGCGTATCGGCGTCATAGGCCAGACGCGCCGCCGTGGTCGAATCGAGCAGGCTGGCCTCACCCTCGACCTCCTGGATCACCTGGCGCCACACCCCTTGCGCAGCGAATGCATCAAGCGCATGCGCAGGCGTGTTGGCCTGTGGCAAGAACGACAGCGCGTCGGCGGCTTGCCGATACCAGGCCGCGAGCGGCACAATGGAGGGCAATGGCATGACCCGCCGATCGTTACGCAGCAGGGTCGACAAGTCGGCCAACAAGCGGCGCGCATGACGGTTATTAACCGTGATCACCAGCGTGCGCTGGCTATCCATATCGAGCAAACCGGCCGGCGAAACGGCACCCAATGCACCCAAATCAGTTACAGTATTCAGCATGACTGCGACCCAGACCAGAAACCACCAGTTTACCGTGCAGAAACGACGACCCGCGTCGTACACGGACAGTAATGTTCTGCCTTGACAAGCCCCCTGAATGCCTGCTCCGCCCATCTTTCTCCAACCCCTGATCCAAGACTTTCTGGATGCCCTTTGGCTGGAAGACGGCCTGGCCCAGAATACGCTGCAGGCCTACCGGCGTGATCTGACGGCGTTTTCAGCATGGCTGCATCAGACATATCAACGGCCGTTGACCAGCACGCAGGACGCCGACATCAAGGCCTGGTTTGCCGCAGAACGCGACGTTTCAAAAGCCACCACAGCAAACCGGCGCCTGGCGGCGTTGAAGCGTTTCTTTTCATGGGCCAAACGGCAAGGTCATATGCAGCACGACCCTTGCCTGACCCTGAAAAGTGCCCGGCAACCCTCCCGACTTCCAAAAACGCTTTCAGAGGCCCAGGTCGAAGCCCTGCTAAATGCCCCGAATACGCTGGATACACTGGGCCTGCGTGACCGCTCCATGCTGGAAACCCTTTACGCGACCGGCTTGCGGGTCAGTGAACTGGTATCTCTGAAATTACTCGAGGTCGACCTGAACGCAGGCGTACTGCGGGTTATCATGGGCAAAGGAGGCAAAGACCGTCTGGTACCACTGGGCGGCGAAGCCGTTTACTGGTTGCAGCGCTACCTGAATGACGCCCGCCCCCTGTTGCTGGGTCCTCGCCGTTCTGATGCCCTGTTCGTGACGACTCGAGCAGCGGCCATGACTCGGCAGTCATTCTGGTTGATCGTAAAAAAACATGCTGCGCAAGCCGGCATCACGGCACCGCTGTCACCCCATGTACTGCGACATGCCTTCGCAACACACCTGCTGAACCACGGCGCCGACCTGCGGGTTGTACAAATGCTGCTGGGGCACGCCGATATTTCGACCACCCAGATTTATACGCATGTGGCGCGCGAGCGATTGAAGACGTTGCATGCCCGTCACCACCCGCGCGGGTAGCAAAACGCCACTGACGCGTGTTACCCCCCATGTTATCGTTTCAGGAAAATAAACCGACTTTGCCCATGCCACTTCGAAACATCAAAAAGCTGAACCTGCGCAGGCTGATTGTCAGCTTGGCCGTCATCACCGGCATCATCATGCTGATCAACAGTTTCTACGCCAGTTACAAGGCACAGGAACGAATTCTTATTGAAAATCGCCTGCAACTGAACAAGGCTTACGCCAGCAAGGTTGCCGCCGCCACCAGCGACTACCTGCAGAACGCCATGCAACAGTTGCGCTACAGCAGCAAGGAGCT
>JAAYID010000271.1 GCA_012744285.1 Alcaligenaceae bacterium | reverse complement strand
TTCATCCGGCGCATCGTTGCCGCAAGGCGGACCGGTCGAAGACCCCGAAAAGATCAAGTCGCTCAAAACGATCACAACGGTGATTTACGCGTTGAATGCGCTTTCGTTGTTCGTGGGGATCAGCAGCATCGTTGCCATCATCATGAATTACGTCAAGTTGTCTGACACCCGAGGCACCTGGCTTGAATCTCATTTTCGCTGGCAGATCCGTACGTTCTGGTACGGTATCTTGTGGGCTGTCGTGTCGTTTGTGCTGATGTTTGTCATGGTGGGGTACGTGTTGCTGGTGGCCGTGGGCATCTGGTACATCTACCGCATCGTCAAAGGCTGGTTGCGACTGGCCGACAACAAACCGATGTATGTGGATTGATCGGGGTTATCGACGCGGTACGGTTGCGACAGTCGCAACAGCGGGCCGTCGTTGTTTGACAATGCCGGCAACGGTGTATGCAAGCCCGGGTCGCATGGCCACTGCGCTGGCGCTCATGCTCGCAGTGTTCAGCAGCGCGGCGGCCGCCGGAGCCGGACTGGTCTGGACGCTTGAGGCCAACAGCCCGGGCCTTAACCAGAAAGGCTTGTCCACCACGCAGGTTTTTCGCAGCCCGTCGCCGGTGCCGGCGGGTGCAGCCATTCTTTCAGTGCGGGCGCAACGTCAGGCGAGTCGGCCGGGCCATCTGGTGACCACGTTGTGTACGGCACCCGGGGGCGGTGGCCGTTGCGTGGTCGTGCAAGGCAGCCATGTCAGTACGAAAGTTTTTAATGGCATGCCCGCAGGGCAGCCGTTTTACCTGATGCATACCGTCATGGGCGAAGGCCCGCTGGTGCCGCCGATGTTCGTGCGGGCCAGCGTGACGGTCTGGTATGCCCTGACTGGGGCGATGCAACCTGGCGCTGAAACATCTGCCGTCGAATGATCTGTTGCATAGGGCCCTCTGTTTGGGCCCTCAGGCGCCCAGCCGCCTGTAGCGTTTGATTAATCGTATTGCCCGTCACCGGATAAGTCCGTTGTGTCCTGGTACGAGCTCCGATGATGCGTTTACGTGACCCTGCGCTACAGCCCACTTATTCTACCGTTTCCATCAGCAACTCTACCCGCCGGTTCTGGGCCCGGTTTTCAGGGGTGTCGTTAGGCGCCAACGGTTTGGTGTCGGCGTAGCCGATAGCCCTCAGGCGGTTACTGGCGACCCCGTTGGCCTCGAAATAGCGCACCACGCTGCCCGCGCGCGAACTGGACAGTTCCCAGTTTGACGGGAAGCGCGCGCTGCGGATGGGAACCGCGTCGGTGTGGCCTTCAATCGTGATGGTATGGTTGCTTTTCTTGACCACATTGACAAGCTTTTGCAAAACCGCCAGGCCCTCACGGCTAAGTTCGGCCTGCCCGGAGCTGAACAGAATTTCGCTGTTGATGCGGAAGCTGACGGATTTTTCATTGACAACGACGTCAATATCGCTGCCCAGGTCACCCAGTTCAAGGCCCTGCAGCGGGTCGGTGGTGGTGCCGTCGTCTGCCGAGGGTTGCAACGGAATCGGGGTTGAGCCCCCCGAGGGGGTCGGAACCGGTACCTTGCCCGCGGCGGGTGGCGCAGCCGGGGGGGGCGCGCTGCGGTCGCGCGAAAAGATGCCCAGGTTGCCCAGCTGGATGCTTTCGCGCACATTGATGCCATCGCCCTTGCCTGCCAGCATCAGCATGACCAGCATGAACACCAGCAGCAGGGTAATGGTGTCAAGATAGGTCATCAGCCAGGCATCACCGTCGTCATCTGACTGGGGTTCGAAATACCATTTGTCGAAACGGTTGGGGTTGCTGACTGCGGGCGCGTGGTGGGCTGCCTGGATGGCGGCGGTAAGCCCGCCATTGCCGCCGGGTGCGGGTGCGCTGCCGGTTTGGGCGGCCATGCTGCCCAAGGTACCTGCACCATAAGCGTTGCCTGCTGCTGCCGCATTGGCCATGCCGCCCAATGTGCCTGCACCATACGGGTTACCCGTTGAGGCTGGGCTCCCTGCGCCTGCCGCCGGGGTGTCGAAGCGGCCAAACGACTGGCCACCAGGGCCTCCCATGGGCCCGCCGGTACCGGCACCACCGGCCGCCTGCTGGCGTGCTTCTCGTTTGCGCCGTTTGGCGATTTCTTCCAGCGTGAGGTCGTTCGGATTTTTTGGTGGCATTACGAACCTGCCTGACCGGTCACCTTGCGGTCATTGGCTTTTTGAGCGTCACCGAACAGACGACGATTTTCTTCGTCGTTCAGCTCGTCGTCGTATTCAGCCATGAATGAATTCAGGGTTTCACGCATGAAGGCCGGACCGCGTCGCTGGCTCATCATGGAAATACCCTGCATCACCATGTTCATCAGGGCTACCCGTTGTTCGGTGCGACGTTCGAGCTTCACGGCGACTGGTTTGAAGATCAGGTTGGCCAGCAAAATGCCGTAAAAGGTGGTCATGAGCGCCAGCGACATTTGCTGGCCGATGGACGCCATGTCGCCGTCACCGATCATGAACATCAGGTTCACCAGACCAATCAGCGTACCGATCATGCCAAATGCGGGTGCGAATGCGGCCATGGTGCGAAACAGCTGGGCTTCGGCATGCTCTTTGGCGCGCAAGCGGGCGATACGCCAATGCATCAGCTTGATGGCATCGTCTTCCGGGGTATGGTCGATAATCAGTTGAACGCCCATTTTAAGAAACGGGTTGTGTACTTTTTCAAGGGCTTCTTCGACCTGGCGAATACTGCCCGATACCCAGAGTTTTGAAATGGCGACCAGCTCTTCGATGTCGTCTTGCGTATACAGCCGCTCGTTGCGCATGACGGTACCGAGCAAGCCGAAAATACGTACCACTTCGCGCAGTGGGTAACTGATGAAGGTGGCTGCCAGTGTCCCGATGACCACGATGCCCAGCCCCGGCAAGTCAATGAACAGGGTGGGGTCATCAGCGGAAAAGAACAGCACCACACCCAAAAGAAGGATGCTGGCAACGATACCAATAAGGGTGGATGGGTTCATGTTCTTCTTGGGTTTTGGTTAGCGGTGATCGGGCTTCGGCTCGGTGGCCGGATTTTCATTTTTATTTGGTTCGTCGATTGAAGTGACAGATTCGATTTCTGATTTTATCGTTTCTGATGCTGTTGCGGGTTGCATGGATGTGTCAGTGGCAGGCTGTGTTTCTTCAGCCGGTGGCAGGCTGTCCTTCGTCGCGGCGTGGGTGTCCGGTTTGGCATTCAGCGTGTCGTCAATTGCTTCGGCCTGTTCCTGTGCCTCTTCGATGTTGTCGGCAGCCATGGCCATTTCGGATAGCGGATGGCCATAAGTGCGGCCTTCGGTCAGGTAGTGGCAGATCCGCCAGATGTGGTGGCCGGTGCGTTCAAGCCAGCGGATGGCGTCGGTGGTATTCAGCAGTTTGGCCGTTGATGTGCGCAGTGAGCCGTTGCTTTGCAGAATGTCGTGACGCAGCTGGCGTGACAGGCCCTCCAGGGTGTTGGCTTCGCGGCTGATTTCGTCCAGGGCGTCCTGGCTGGCCTGGCGCACGGCGCTGTCTTGCGCCAGTTCAAGCATGCGCAGGTTGTGGTCCATAGCCCATTGGTAGTCTTCGCTGGCGAAGTCGATGGGGTGAACCGACAGTTCAAACAAGCGCTGACGGAACCGGATCAGGTGGTCAGTGGCGTGCAATTGGGCAATGCGCTGCTCGGCCAGCTTGTTCTGGTCAGCTTCAAGGGGAACCCGGCTGATGAAGTCGTAGGCCCGGTCAAGTGCCGAGCGGGTGCGATCGAGCATTTTCGGATCAAGGGTTTGTTGCGGGTTTTGCAGCAACTGCGAGTAGCTGCCGAACAGCAGGGCGGCGATACTTTCCAGCGAACGCTGCGAGGCTTCGAGCGCGACTTCGGGTACTTCCAGTGTACTGTTGTCCAGGTTGCCCGCCAGGTCGTCCTTGTCTTCGGGCAACAGCTTTTCAACAAAACGCGCAAAGTGGTTGATGAAGGGCATGAAAATGACAACACCCAGACCAATGAACAGGGTGTGGAACAGGACGAGGCCAACGGTGCCCGGTTCAAGCCCGTCGGTCTGGGACAGGAATTTGGTCAGGGCCAGCAGTGCCGGGAACAGGATGATGGCGATGATGCCCGCAGCCAGGTTGAAGAGGATGTTGGCCACGGCGGTTCGCTTGGCGGATACGGTGGCGCCGATGGTGACCAGGATGCCGGTGACGGTGGTGCCGATGGCCGCACCGATGACCAGCGCACCGGCCTGGTCGAAGTTGATTGTGCCGGTGTGCAGCGCGGTCAGGGTGGTGGCGATGGCGGCTGACGAGGATTGCAGGATGATGGTCAGCACCAGGCCAAACAGCATGACGGCGATGTGGGCCCAGTAACCGCCAACGGGCAGGGCAGCCAGGTCGACGAAGGTGGACAGGTCTTTCATGCTGTCTTGCAGGGTGCTGAGGCCCAGAAACAGCATGCCGAAACCGGCCAGGGCCACGCCCAGTTCGCGGATGCGGCCGCGCCCCAACAGTTTGAGCAGGGCGCCGATGCCGATGAGGGGCAGGGTGTAGAAGCCGAATTTGATTTTCAGGCCGATGACGGCGACGATCCAGCCAGTAGCGGTGTTGCCCAGGCTGGTGCCGATAATGAAGCTGACGGCCTGGGAAAAGGTGATGAGGCCGGCACTGACGAAACCGATGATGGTGACGCTGGTGGCGCTGGATGACTGGACGATGGCGGTGGTTAATGTGCCTGACATGAACGCTTTGAAGGGGGTGCCGGTGAAGCGGATCAGGGCACCGCGCAGGGCAGGGCCAGCAAATGCCACCAGGCCTTCAGACAGCAGCATCATGCCCACAAGAAAAAGCCCGATGCCACCGACGAACGGGAACAGGATGTCAGTCATAGAACGTAACCATTAACAATTTTGAAACAAAGGGTGAGTTTACCTGTTGGGGGTGGGGTTGTGGGGATATGGGAAGGCCGGGGAGCGT
>JAAYID010000270.1 GCA_012744285.1 Alcaligenaceae bacterium | reverse complement strand
CTGAACAATCCGTGAGCTGAGACTGGTTAGCAGGCGGTGTGCAGTATTTTTGCTCAGATGTAAAGCCTGACCCGCATCCAGCAATAAGGTTTTGTTGAGGTCTGAGAAATGCTGTACCCCTAAGATAGGCCAGGCGAGTCGGGTTTGCAGCGGCCAGCCCTGCTGGTCGTATGCTCTGGTTTCATAAGTGGCGATACTGAGCAGGTCATAGTGCGGGGCTAGCTGGATCCCTTCATGGGACACCAGAAAGCTAAGGTTTTTAAGGTGGGCATCAGTATTGCCGACCATCACATTGAAGAGCAGCCATGAAAAGAGTCGTGTTCTTGCGACGGCTGGGCTTCGACAAGCGTTAGCCAGTTCAGCCAAACGTTGCACGCTACTCTCAGCATATTTGAAGCTTCTATCCAGACCCAGCAATTGGCAAGCATCAATGACGTGCCGACGTTGCCAGCCTGTTTCACTGTTGAACCTGTCGAATCGATCAATGATGTAGACGGGGGAAGGCACGTAGCGGCGATGAACCTCAGGAACCTCAAGGCTCAGTTGTTTGGCCAGTCGCATGATGAACCATTCGTTGATGACAGAATGTGGATAGTCTTCATCGGGATGGTCTGGTTTTAAGATGTGTGTCGAGGGTGTTGACCCTGCAGGCTCGTACAGCGCTTCATGTTCGAAGACGACCGCCAACTTGTGTTGCGCACCGGCCAGCGACATCCGCTTGATGGCATCGTGCGTCAGCGGCGCTCGTGGAAGCTTGCGGATGCGAGCTTCCAGAATATCGTCAGGTAACGGGCGTAATGGCTCGGTGAGTTGGGGCTTGGCATCAGGCGGCAATAAGGTGATTGATCCGGCGGATTCTGCCCCGTACCAGCCCAGCAAGCCAAAGGCATCGGCAGAATGCAGTTGTGCGTCGTTCGCCAGTAATGTCCGTTGCCCTTCTTCTGGCAACAGGTTATCGAAATACCACTGAACCGGTCGTTGAGTGGCACCGTCGAGAATCGATTCCGCTGTTAAGGGTAAATGTGGGCTGAGTGCAAATTTCAGGGGGTTGTTCAACCAGCTTTCGGCGTATTGAAAGCACCAGAGCCCGCCGGTTTCCTGCAGTATTCCAACCTCGGCCTGATTAATCATCGCCCGCAAAGATCGTGCGCTCATGGATGGTTTTTCTGGACTTTGGTTTCAAGAAACCGTAATGAAACGTCATCGGGTATGTCGACTTCGACCCTGATGCCCAGTCCTTGAAGGACCTGAAAAAGTTTGCCCCATTGCACTGAGTCGTTACCCCGTTCAATTTTGCCCAGGAAATTTTCGCTGACGCCGATGCTGCCAGCAGCATCGTCCTGGCGGATGTTTTGTGCTTTGCGGCTGGCGCGCACAATTTTGCCGAGGTCTTTAGCGGAATTTATAGCTATTTTCATGAATAATCCTCACGTTAGTAAGGATTATTCATGAAAATGCTATCAGAAGCAAAAATCCTCACGCTAATGAGGATTTTTGCTTCTGCCATGAATTCTTCTTCAGAATCCTTGTGATTGTAAGGATTTCGGATTGTGTAAGCGCAGACGCGTCGCTTCATTACGGGTAGGCTGGCTGACCAGTCCACCCGTTGATCTTGAATCAGATCGTGACCGAACTCACGCTGGCGCCACCACACACATAGAGGGTTTGGCCGGTGACAAAGCTGTTGGCCGGGTCCGAGAAGAACATGACGGCACGGGCGACGTCGTCGGCGCGGCCCAGGCGCTGTACAGGGATGCCCTTGGCGATATTCTTTTCGCGCTCACTGCCGGCTTCGACAACATCGTAGAACATGTCGGTCTGGATCGGGCCGGGGGCGACGACGTTGCAGGTGATGCCTTTGGCCGCCAGCTCAAGCGCCCAGGTGCGGGTCATGCCGACCATACCGGCCTTGGTGGCGGAATAGGCCGTACGTGTTTGCAAGCCCAGCGCCCCACGTGACGACATCATGACGATACGGCCAAACCGCTGCGATTCCATGTGCGGCAGGCAGGCTTGTACCAGCGAGATGGCCGACCCCAGGTGAATCTGGGTCAGGCCTTGCAGTTCGTCCAGCGTGACGTCAGGCAACAGGTTGGGCCAGATCACGCCGGCGTTGTGAATGACGTGGGTGACGCCATGGTTCGCGGCGATTTCGTTACTGGCTTCGATGGTGGCCTGGGCATCCAGCAGGTCAACCTTGACGGATTTCAGCTTGGGATGCGTCATTTCAGGGTCGCGGCGGGCCATGGAAATGACGTCGTAGCCGGCGTCCAGCATCTGGCGGACGATTTCCAGGCCAATGCCGGCACTGCCTCCGGTAACAACGGCGGTGTAGGGTGTACTCATGTGTGCTCCGTGTTTTATCGTTGTTGGTATTGCCGGTGCCTGTTGG
>JAAYID010000269.1 GCA_012744285.1 Alcaligenaceae bacterium | reverse complement strand
CTACCAGAAGCGTCAAGGCCATCGTCAAAACTACACTGAAGTTCGCATCGACGCCGTAAACGCGTAATTTCGAACTCGGCTATCAGGAGCTAAACATGGCACAAAAGAAAGGCGGCGGCTCTACGCGGAACGGTCGCGACTCACAAGCGAAACGACTGGGTGTTAAGGTGTTTGGTGGCCAGGCCATCAATGCCGGTTCCATTATTGTTCGTCAGCGTGGTACAGAATTCCACCCCGGCGTCAATGTCGGCATGGGCAAAGACCACACACTGTTCTCGCTGGTCGACGGCCACGTCAAGTTCGCCATCAAGGGCGCACTGAACAAGCGCACCGTCTCGGTTGTATCGGCTGAATAAGTCCTGCAATCTTGCGCGCAAAGCCCTACCAGCCGGTAGGGCTTTTTGTTTTAGAATAAACACTTAACCTTTAATAACAGCAGGCCCCATGAAATTCGTCGACGAAGCCACCATTGAAGTTATTGCCGGCAAAGGCGGTAACGGCGCCGCGAGCTTTCGCCGCGAAAAGTTCATCCCCAAAGGCGGGCCTGACGGTGGCGATGGCGGGCGTGGCGGCAGCATTTATGCTGTAGCCGACCGCAACATCAACACCCTCATCGATTTCCGCTACGCACGCCTGCATCGCGCCAAGAATGGCGAAAACGGCCGTGGCTCCGACCAGTACGGTGCCGGCGCACCCGACATTGTTCTGCGTGTTCCAATCGGCACGACAATTTTCGACGCTGACACCGGCGAACAACTGTTCGACCTTGACCGCAACGGTGAGCAGGTCACGCTGGCTGCAGGTGGCGAAGGCGGTCGTGGCAACATCCATTTCAAGTCCAGCACGAACCGGGCGCCCAAGCAGTTTACCTACGGCCAGGAAGGCGAACAGCGTCGTTTGCGCTTCGAACTGAAAGTACTGGCCGATGTCGGTCTGCTGGGGCTGCCCAACGCCGGTAAATCCACGTTCATCAGCCGGGTGTCGAACGCCAAGCCGAAAATTGCCGACTACCCGTTCACCACGCTTCACCCCAATCTGGGGGTGGTTCGCACCTCCGAATCGCGCAGCTTCGTTATTGCTGACATTCCCGGTCTTATTGAAGGCGCCTCGGAAGGCGCCGGCCTGGGGCACCTGTTCCTGCGCCACCTGTCACGTACCCGCGTGCTGCTGCATCTGGTCGATGTGGCTTCACCCGACCCTGACATTGATCCTGTCGAGCCGGCCGTCGAAGGCGCCAAGGCCATTGTCGAAGAACTGCGCAAATACGACCCGGCCCTGTTTGAAAAACCGCGCTGGCTGGTGCTTAACAAACTTGACATGGTGCCCAACCCCGATGACGTCAAAGAACGTATCTGCAAGGCCCTGAACTGGCAAGGTCCGGTCTTCATCATTTCCGGCCTGACCGGTGAAGGCACCCAGGACCTGGTCTGGGCACTTCAAGACTGGCTGGATACCGAACGGCAACGCGAGAATACCGAATCCGACAAGGCCGACGGCTCCTATGTTGCCGAAGATCCGCGTTTCGACGAAACCCGTGGGCCTGCCGACCCAGCCTGAGACCAGCGGCCATGTTATACCCATGGCCGCCGCCCGACTGCACGCTTACCACTAACCCGTTTTCTCTGTACAGGCTCGCTTCATCCATGTCTTCCGAGACTTCTGTTGTCGCTCGATCCAAACGCATTGTTGCCAAAGTCGGCTCCTCTCTGGTCACCAACGAAGGGCGAGGCATCGACCTCGTTGCTGTTGGCGAATGGGCCGCACAAATCGCCGCCTTGCATCATCAAGGTCGTGAACTGGTGCTGGTGTCCAGCGGCGCCATTGCCGAGGGAATGGCCCGCCTGGGCTGGACAAAGCGCCCTCAAGCCATGCATGAACTGCAAGCTGCCGCGGCTGTCGGGCAAATGGGCCTGGTACAAGCCTACGAAGTCGCTTTTGCACGGCACGGTATTCGTACCGCGCAAATCCTGCTTACACATGAAGACCTGGCCGATCGTGAACGCTACCTGAATGCACGCACGACCATCTATACCCTGCTCTCACTGGGTGTCGTTCCCATCGTCAATGAAAACGACACCGTGGTCACCGATGAAATCCGGTTCGGCGACAACGACACATTGGGTGCTCTGGTCACCAATCTTATCGAGGCCGACGCCCTGATCATCCTGACTGATCAGCGTGGTTTGTACAGCGCAGACCCCCGCAAGAACCCCGATGCCGAACTCATCGAGGTTGCCCAGGCCGGCGACCCTGCACTCGAAACCATGGCCGGAGGCGCCGGCAGCACCATCGGCACCGGCGGCATGCTGACCAAAGTGCTGGCGGCCAAACGGGCGGCCAACAGCGGGGCGCATACCATCATCGCCTCCGGACGTGAACCCCACGTGCTGCAACGCCTGGGCAATGGCGAGCGTATCGGCAGCGAATTGCGTGCCCAGCTACCAGTGCGTTCAGCACGCCAGCGCTGGATTGCCAACCATCTGCGGCTGCGCGGCAAAATTACCCTTGACGACGGTGCAGTCAAAGCACTTACAGTGGGGCGCAAAAGTCTGCTGCCCATTGGCGTGATTGATGTCGAAGGCGACTTTGAACGGGGTGACGTCGTGGCCTGCGTTGACCTGCAGGGTCGCGAATGCGGTCGCGGCCTGATCAATTACTCGGCCACGGATACCCGCCGCATCATGCGCCAGCCAACTGCGCGCATCCCGGAAATTCTGGGCAGCATGTCAGATGCCGAACTGATGCATCGCGACAATATGGTGTTCTTGCGCAGTACCGGCTAATGCGATGGTCGTTGCCGATCAGTGGTATCGGCAACGCCGCAGTTCG
>JAAYID010000268.1 GCA_012744285.1 Alcaligenaceae bacterium | reverse complement strand
GTACGCACGCTGCCCCATTTGATTACGGTGGGTCAGGGCCGCACCCGGTTCAACGTTGTACATGCTGAACTCATGACCGGGGCGCCGGAATTTTCCATTCAGCGACTCACATCGCCAGCCCTGCGTGACACTGCCGTATCGTCTGGCAGCGTGATGACAGATACTGATCTCGATGCCTTGCAGGCCGATGCCCAAAGCCCTTTTCTGGATGCCATGCTGTGGGGGCGACGTCTTCTGAAATCCACTGATCAACAGGCGGCCAGGTTTTTTGAAATGACTGCGGGCAGGCTGGGCGTCAGCGAAACCCCCGTGCAAGATGGGTTGTCGCTGACGTATGTGGGGCATTCGCCGGTTCGGCAGATGATGCTGCACCAGTCGCATGTGTTTATTGATCGCGGTGCTTTTTTGGGCCGTGCTGACAGTTGTCTGTTGATGGTCTGTCATCAGGAAATAATGGACGCGCTTCGCCAGCACAGCCTGGTTGGCTACACGGCGTAGGCGTTATTTCCGTGGATGACGGTCTTGCCGGCTGAAATGGCATAAAAATGCGCTTCTTCCGAAGCACCGGGCGATGGTCCCGGTCAGGGCGAACGCTCAGGTACGCATGGAATGCATGGAAACGAATCGCCCCAATGTGGCTTCAAGCTCAACCTTTTTAATGGGCTTTGACAAGTAGTCGTCCATGCCGGCATCCAGGCACATTTCACGGTCACCCTGCATGGCGTTGGCGGTCATGGCGACGATGGGCTGGCGGGGCAGGGCCTTCGCTGCTTCGTGGGCGCGAATGGCGCGTGTGGCTTCAATGCCGCCCATGACGGGCATCTGTATATCCATCAGTACGATGTCGTAGCGCTCGCCAGCGGTCAAACGGTCGACCGCTTCTTGCCCGTTGATAGCCAGTACAACGGTATGTCCCCATTTTTCTAACAAACGCGTAGCCAGTTGCTGATTCACGATGTTGTCTTCGACCAGCAGGAGCTTCAGGCCGGTACTCTCGACGCTCATGGGTAGAGCTTCACGATCTGAACTCACCGATCGTGGTGCCGTCGTTGAAGCCATTGCGGGAGCGGCAGGGGCAGAGTCCATCGGCAGTGCCGCAGCATCCGGGCTTATCGATACCGATGCGCTGTTTTCTGTGATGGATACGGTAGCGGCCGCTGGCGGGTCTGCCAACGGGCTGTTGGCTGACGGGCCAATACCTGCCAGACGAATGCTCGCAGGGTCAAGGCCAGCCGGGTCAATGCCGGCGACCAACGTAAACCGGAAGCAGCTGCCTTTCCCGACCTCGCTATCAACCGTCATTTTTCCGCCCATCAGCTCGACCAGACGGTTGGAAATAGATAGCCCGAGTCCGGTGCCACCATACTGGCGGGTCGTGGAGGCATCGGCTTGCGAGAACGATTCGAAAATGCTGTCGAGCTTGTCGGCCGGAATGCCGATACCGGTGTCGCTGACGGCGATGTCCAGGGTGACGGTCGTATCGGTGCGGGTTACAACAGAAACATGCACGGCAATCTGGCCGTCGGGGGTGAACTTGATGGCGTTGCCGACCAGGTTGATTAGTACCTGGCGCAAACGCGTAGGGTCACCGATGACCGTTGCCGGAACGTTGGTGTCTATCGTGCACACCAGTGCCAGCCCTTTCTGGCTGGCGCGCAGCGAGAGGGTTTTCAGTATGTCGGAAATGAGTGTGTGCAGGCTGAAACTGACATTTTCCAGCATCAGTTTGTTGGCTTCAATTTTTGAAAAATCAAGAATGTCATTCAGGATGCTGAGCAGCGACTCAGCCGAATTTTTGACAATGCGCATGTATTCCTGACGCTCGGACTCGGTGCCTGCATCGAGCGCCAGGTCGGCCATGCCGATGATGCCATTCATGGGTGTGCGAATTTCGTGGCTCATGTTGGCCAGAAACTCACTTTTGGCGCGGCTGCCTGCTTCAGCGCGCTCGGCCAGTTGTTCGGCGCGGTCACGCTCTTGGGTCAGATTTTTGTTGGCCTGTTCAGTTTCGAGACGCGAGGCGCGTTCGGCGCGTTCGGCGGCCCGGCGCGCTTCGTTTTCTTGTGTGGTGCGACGAATGAGGACATCGCTTTTGCAATAGTGCAGGCCCAGCAACAGCAAAATCGACAGCAGCGACAGCAGTAACCAGGTCTGGCTGTCGCGAAACTTGAGCAGTGGTCCGGCCGAGATCAGTTTGCCGGTTTCCCAAACGCCGCCGGGGACGGGCAACGACTCCCAGAGCCACAACCGGTTGTCGCGGGCACGCAGCCAGTCACGACCAATGCGTTCATAACCCAGCCAGTTGACGTCGTCGCTGCTGAACACGCGCTCTGTCAGCATCTGGTGGTGTGCCTCGGTATTGTTGAATAACGCGCCCTGATCCAGATGCTCCGGGCCCAGCAAAATGAGGCCGTCATGGTGAATCAGGATGTCGTCAGCGTGCAGGTAGTCGGCCAGGATGTTTTCCAGATTGAAACGAAGAATCAATACCCCCATGGTTTCTACGTTGTCATCCAGGACTGGACGCGCAAAATAGCCTGCGACGTAACCTCGTGAGATGCTTTTGGCGAAGTAACCACTGGCTTCGCCGCCCAGGGCTTTGATGAAGTACGGTCGAAATGAAATGTCCAGCCCCTGGGCGCTCGGATCGGAGCTGATTTCAATGCGACCCTTCGGGCTCGCAAAAAGGACGGCATCCGCTCCGATACGTCGGTTGAGAATACGGAAGGCCAGATCATGCCCGGCTTCGGGGCGCTGCATGGTCATGGTCACGATCGGGTCGGCGGCCGCAATTTTGAGCAGGTCTGCGGCGTGACTGTTGAGACTTTCCAGTCGTCCTTTGACCCGCTCAAGCTGTGACTGGGCATCACGCTTCATACCGGCCCGAAAGTCAGCTTCGCTGTTGATCATGATGGCGCCGGCAAGTGCAATGACAGTGGGCAGACCCGCGAGTGCGGCCAGCAAAACCCCGCGCGCCCAGCCTCGAAGGCCGGCCCGGCTCCAGAGCCAGAAAATGACTGTCGCCAGGCTGAGAATTTGCAGCAGGCTCGCTGCAGGGTGGTTCAGGGCGCTGAGTATCAGCAAAGCCGTCGCGCCGATCAGAATCTGCCGGGACCCTCTTTGCGACCCCATGGCCAGACTGCTGATGCCTGTGCCGAGGGCCAGGAGCCCGAACAATGGGCTATGTGTCTCGCCCAACTCGGGTAGGCCGCCAAGCAGCGCCGGCAAGTGCAGCGCCGCCCATGCCACGCACAACACTGCCAGAAGCATGCTTTCCCGTGGCGAAAAAATGCCAAGATCGCGCAAGAAATTTCGGGCTGTCAAGGCGGTGCCGGCCAGAAAGCAGGCGAACCAGATTTGCGCGACGGCCAGCAGCCCCGGGACGCGCGGCAGAATCTCGAAATCGGTGAACAGCATTTCGTTGGTCAGTTAATCCACTGGTCAACGATACCTTGAGTATCCGGGCTGAGCTTGATGCCCAGTTCTTGCATGCGCTTGCGATTGATGGCAATGATGGACCGTTTGGCATCTTCGACGGGGGCGTCTTTGATAGTGCCGCCTTTAAGAAGCTTTACCGCCTGGAACCCGGACTGGAAACCCATTTGATAGAAGTCGATGCTGACACCACCAAAAAAGCCGAACCCGGTGAACGATGAGTTCAGCGATATATCGATTTTCTGGATGGCTTTCGTCAGCAACGGGGCAACGGTTGCCATGGTCTTGCGGGTGCCGTCAGTTGGGTCAATGGTCGACATGGTGACCGGAATATAGGCATCGATGTCGTCCGTTTCATTGATGGTTTTGGCGTGCGCCAGCATGGTGGGGATGTCTTCTGCGGCAAACACGACCAGGCTGTTCTCGTGGCGCGTGCCTTTCAGTTCGCTGATGATCTGGTCTTTCAGGATGATGCCCACCGGGTCGGTTGAGTGCAATATGGCCACTTTTTTCAGCGGTTTGTTCAGCATGGCTTCCAGCATGTCGAATTGCTCACGCATGAAGATGTATTCAAAGGTGCCGGTGATGTTGGCCGCCGGGGTGCGATTGTCCAGAAAGGTGGCTTTCTGGTTGTACGCGTCGAGACTGCGGTTCAGCCCGGTGAACACCAGTTTTGTCTCGGGTTGCTTCAGGATGTCTTCGTACAGCATGGCAAACGCCGGGTCGTCGATGGTGAAGACGAACTTGGGTTTTTGGGTACGGATGTCATGTTTGATTTTTTCAATGTCTTTCGCCACGTCTTCTTTAGCCCGTACGCGGGTGTCAAGGAAGTAACCCTGGGCCGTCAGGTTGGCGTACCCCCCTTGCTTCAGGGCATCCATGGCCGCTTCGTACTGCGGCCGCCCGCACACATCGTTTTCGTCATAACTGGCGACCAGGAAAATATCGGCGGCCACGGCTGATGTCAGGGTGCCGGCACTGAGCAGCAAGGCGGCAAGGCCGGATTGAATGAGGCGGTACAAGGGCATGGAAAGGTCCAGGTGAAGGGGGGAGCGATGCGGCGATTCAGGTCGCATTGACTGTGGGGATGCAGACAAATAACCCTAATGTGGAAATTATAGTCGGATGGGGTGGCTGCCGAGGTTTTGAAGTGGGTCGTGGTTTCGTGTGTTGGGTAGTTCAAACATTGTCGATGTTGTGTCGAAAATATTTCAAGAAGTTCCTTTGGATTTCTATTTGATAAAAAAATAGCATTCGTTTACATTTAGAAAATTGTTGGTTTGAGCAAAATTAATAAATTCATATCAATATTTAAAATATGTCCTCAATAAATAAACTTAAGAAATTTTTGCTTGTGCCACTGGCGCTGGCTGTTTTGGCCGGTTGTGCAGGCACCCGAACCGTAAGTCAGGAAGAGGCCAAAGTTCACCTTGATACGTCTGATTACAAGCAGTATGCGCAGCGCTATCTCGACAAGACGGGTAAGCCATCCTATGACAAGACAAGTCTGCTTGATGCGCTGGAGGCAGGCAAAGCCTTCAATGATGCCGGCATGTGGGGTCAAAGCGCAGAGGCTTTTGACGCAGCAGAAAGCCTGATGCTCTGGAAAGCCGATACGGTTGATACACCGGCAGAAGTAGCCAACCTTATGGGCACTACCCTGACCAGTGATGCGTTTGGTGCGTATCAAGGAAAAATCTTTCAGGGTGGGCTGATTGACTACTACCAAACCATCAATATGTTGATGATGGGCAATGAGTCTGATGCCCGCGTCAGCTTCAATCGACTGGAAGTGCGCCAGGATAATGCCTTGGAGCAATTCAAATCATATAGCGATACAGTTAATGAATCGGTGAGTGACGGTCTGAACGACAAAGAGTCACTGTTTTCGGCCCAAAGCCTGAAAGCGATCGGTGGCGAGGTTGACTCAGGTATTGCCAATGTGCCGACAGGCTTGAAAAACGCCAAGATTCGTAATGCGGCTGGCGATGTCATGTCGGCGGTGTTTCGTGCCAGTTCGTCTGCGCAACAAGACAAAGCGTCCAATGTCAGTGCTGACAGCTTGAAGCGTGCGGCATCGGCCTCTGCCAGTGCCGGTGGGCTGCGGCTGGTCAAGCAGCTGCAACGTGATCTGCGCTCGGGGCGTGGCGCGTTGAAGAACAAGGTCATTGTTGTGTATGAAGACGGCACAGGGCCAGGGTTGTCAGAGTTTCGCATTGACTTGCCGCTGTTCATCGTGACCGACAAGGTAACCTACACCGGTATTGCATTACCCCGGTTTGAAGCGGGCAAGCCTTCCCTGGGAGGTCTGCAGATGGGTAACGGGAAGCGAAAAACGTCCACGGTCGTCTTGACTGATCTTAACGAACTGGCGGGTCTCGAATTCCAGGCCAGTTATCAGGGCGTGGTTGCCAAAGCGGTTATTTCCACAGTCATCAAGACAGCCGCGCAGGCGGTCATCAATCATCAGATCGACCGCGAAGCGGGCAATAGCTTGCTGGGTAGTGTGTTGAAGCTTGGGGTTGGCGCTGCGCAATATGCCTTGACCAAGGCTGACACCCGGGCGTGGGTGAATTTGCCCAACACGATTCAGATGGCAGTCGTCGACAAACCCAAAGATAACGTGTTGCAAATGCAGGCTGAGGCGAATGGCGCGACGATTGACGTTGACTTGCCTGCCGGCGAAAACGTGCTGGTTGTTGTCAAATCGGCAGGCCTGGCCGGCAAGCCGGCCGTCTATGCCCAGGCGTTGCCGGCTGTTGATCGGGTCGCAGGTCTATGAGCGCTGTTCGTTACCGAAATTTGTTGGCACTGGTGGCGCTCGCCGGCATCGTGTCCGGGTGGGCAGATTCTGCGCAGGCACAGGTTAAAGAGCCCGAGCCTGTCTATCGTTGCGATTTGCGCAGTGCCA
Organism: Alcaligenaceae bacterium; assembly: GCA_012744285.1. Lineage (GTDB taxonomy): Bacteria > Pseudomonadota > Gammaproteobacteria > Burkholderiales > Burkholderiaceae_B > Neopusillimonas > Neopusillimonas aromaticivorans. The sequence continues at coordinate 3,810 of JAAYID010000268.1, read as the reverse complement.
AAGAATCTGCGTTATCGCTGGTTGACGATGCCAGCCATCGCGGTGCGCTGATCAGCAATGTACAACTGATCACCTTGCACAATGGCATGAAAGCTGTGTCATTCTCGGCCACTTACGCCGATCGTTTTGCCAACAATGGCAGCCCTCGCAAGTTGCGCTTCACAGTGTCATGGTTTGATGACTGCGGGCGCCCTGTTTCGCTGGGCTCCAATGCATTTGACGGGGTTGTGCTCAACCCCGGTCAGCATGTTACGCGCCAGTCTGTGGCTCCTACCCGTGACGCCTCTTCGGCAGAAGTACGCTTCTATGTCGAACCCTCTACCTTGATGGATCCTTACCAGTAATGAAAAAGACGTTTGTTATCGCTATCTCTGTCCTGGCACTTGCCGGCTGTGAAACCATGCCGGTCAGCTCCAGTAATCCGAATGCCGGCCTGAGCACGACCGGTGAAAAAGGGCTGGTTGCCTTTGGGTTGCAAAGTGTCGATTTTGAATATGCGGCCAACCAGGCAGTGCAAGAGTTTCTTGAATCATCATTTTCCAGAAAACCGGGTGGTGGTCGCTGGGTGGTACAGATGGGAGAAGTCGTCAATGACACCACCTTTCGTATCGATACTGCCAGTATGACCTCGCGCATGAAGCGGGCCATGACTAAAACCGGACAGTTCATCTTTACCGGTGCAACGGGCCGTGACCGTACCGATTTCGTAGCCGATTCCCGTCAACTCAGCCGCTCGGCCATGTTTGACAAGTCAACTGTGGCAAAGCAGGGCACTGTCGTTGCCCCCGACCTTGAAATGCTGGGTGGCATTCGTCAGCGCACCGTCGTCAGTGCAGACCAGTCGCGTCAGCAGCTGGAATATGAATTTGATTTCCGGGTTGTCGAGCGTGATACCGGTCTGGAGATTTTTCAGGCGTTTATCCCCATCGAGAAGCTGGGCTCTAACAAGTCGTTTGCATGGTGAGGCGCCACATGAAACTAAAACTGATCACGATCGTTGCGGCACTGGTTTTGGCCAATACACCTGTTCATGCCCAGGAGCAGCAGTTGGCCATGGGGTTTGTCACGACACCTGAAACAGTGCTTGAGCAGGCGACACCGGCTACTGCCGATGTTTCGATCAAGCCAGTGAATTTCAGCCAATGGGTGCGGGACTTCGAGCGCCAGTACCAGCCAGTGGGGCAGGTGGCCAATGGTCGCATGTTTTTCAGCGGCCAGTCGGAAGTACGTGTCGGGCCGCTGGACCCCAATTTTGGTAAAGAGCTGGCGCTGGCTTATGAAAAAGCCATGTTTGACATGCGTGCCGATTTCATTCTGCAAACATATGGTCGCCTGACGACACGCACTATTCGTGAAATCTATCAGAATGACTCAAGCAATGCCGAACAGTTCGACCCGGTCGAGCTTCAGAACGCGGGTGAGGCGGGTGGTGGCAAACTAGAGGCGTTACTGGATAAGGCCATTACCCTGGTCGACAAAACACTTGATAACGCCCTTATCGAGCAAGGGGTGCCTGCCGATCAGGTGCAGAAAATGTCGATCGAGCAAAAACGCACCAATTATAAAAACAACATCAAGAAAGAAATGGTGAAGTCGGCCTACCGGAACATGCAGGGCCTGGTCCCGGTACAGACCCGGTTTTTCACGACCGACACGCAAAACGGCACACTGGTTACGGTTGGCATCATTGCGGTTCAGTCTGAAAAGACCCGTCAGTTTGCGTTGGACATGAGTCGCAAGCGTCCGTCCAATGTTACAGGGACACCCAAGAAGCTGGCTGATCTGTTGCCTGCGAAAGACTCAGATTACCTTGATGAAATCGGTTTGCGTTTCAGTTACGACGAGCAGGGCCGTCCGATGTTGTTGTCGTATGGCCGCTATTCGTTATCGGTTTCTCCCGATTGGAAACCAGCGCGTGTATTTCGTGCAACCCAGAATGCCACCTCGATGGCTCAAACGCTGGCGGAAGCCAGTATTGTCGAGTTCATGAACACGAATATGCAGGTCAGTGAAACGGCTTTGACCGGTGCGCAGGAAGAGGAAATCGTTGGCCAACTGACACATTTCGAAAATGGTACCCAGACGGGTGTTGAGCAAACAAAGTCGGATATCGGTGAGACGTTAAGCACATTGCTGAAGTCGGGGCAAGCCTCTGCATCAGGTGATTTACGTGGGTCTTCGGTTGTATCGCGCTGGGAGCAACCCGATGAAAACAACACTATTCATGTCGGTGCTGTGGTGACCTGGACGTACGATCAACTGGCGAATGCCAACGCTATCGATGCACAGGGCCGGGGGCAAGCAGCGTCAGGTCAGGGCAGCGCAACCTCGACAACCGCCAACCCGATCAACCGGGGCTCAAAGGCCATTAATCGTCCTGACGATTTTTGAGTTGTCGCCGCTTTCGGCAGGAGATCAGTATGAGTGCAGTGATTCGTGCAATGGTCATGGCTATTGCTCTGTTCTGGACGGTTGTGTCGCCAGTTTTCGCGCAGGTCATCGAAGCCCAAACTACGGCGAGTGCTAGTGGTTTGACCCGTGAAGAAGCGGTTCAATCGGCGTTGGTGCAAGCGGCCGGTCAGGCTTTTGGCATCCAGTTACAGGCCTTCACGCAGGTTGAGTCTGTTTCGGCTGAGGCCTCGGTCAATAATCAGGATGAGAGTCTTTATCTGTCGTCGATCAATAAACAGGTGCAACAACAGATCAATTCACCGTCAAATAGCCCGATTCTTGGGTATGTGGTTGATCATGCGGTTGCCATGCCGACAGGCGGGTGGGAGGCAACCGTTACGCTGCGCTATGCCCAATATAGCCAGGTCGGCGCCCCTAGCGAGCGGCGCACGGCGGTGGTGGTTGCACAAGATAAACGTTACCGTGACATGTTGCTGGCGCAGGTCGAGCAAGCGCTGGTGGCCAGTCGGCGCTTCGATGTGCTGAGTCGGGACAAACAAGCCGCGTTTGACCGTGAAATTGCATTTGTCGAAAGTGATAACGTCAGTCAGATTGAGGTGGCCCGGCTGGGCCGCGCAGCGGGGGCTGATTACCTTGTCATTGTGCAGTTTCAGAACCTGGGCATTGCCAATAACCAGCGCGAAACGATCCGCATGACGGGCGAGGTACTGGTCAAAAGTTCGGTCAGCGGGGTGCTGAAGCTTGATGTCATCGAATTTTCCAGTCGCAAGGTGAAGTGGTCGGGCACAGAAAAGTTTGGTGCTACGTTTCAGGGGGCCAGCAGCGTGGGTTCAGGTACGTTGGCCAATTTGGTCAGTCGCGCTGCAGACACCTTGATTGATCGTATGGTTGCAGGTATTTATCCCATTCGTGTCGTAAAGGTCATGGGCAGTTCGATGGCGATTTTGAATCGTGGCGAAGGCAGTATCAACAAGGGTGAAAAATACGCGGTTTTCATGATGGGTGAGGATTTGATGGACCCGCAAAGCGGCGAATCATTGGGCCCTATGGAAGTAGATGCCGGGATCGGCACGATTGTCGATGTGAAGCCCAAGTTTTCGACCTTGAAAATGGATTCGGGTACGCTTGAGGCTGACCTGAACTACGTTGTTCGCAAAACCAGCAGTGCAGCGGCTCCATCCAAACCGCCCAGCCGGCCGGCACGAAACAATGCGGCCAATGCCAAGCCGGCAGAACCCAGCCGCAAGAATGTCTTTCTGAATTAGCGGTATTCGGTCAGGCATCCTGATGGTTACACTGTGGGCTCCGGGGCGTTAACGCGTCGGAGCCCATTAACATGTGGAACCCGTTTTTCGACAGGACATTGTCGTGATAACCGCTACGCTCGCCATTAACCCT
>JAAYID010000267.1 GCA_012744285.1 Alcaligenaceae bacterium | reverse complement strand
CCATAGATGCAGGGGCGGCCGCCATTGTCACGGCCTGCGACAGTGATGCGGGACAGTCGCACATCAAGGGGGTGCCGGTTATTGTGGTTCCTGGCCTCTCGACACTCATGGCCGATGTGGCGCACGAGTGGTACGGCCGGCCGTCCGAGGCACTGACGGTCGTGGCGGTGACGGGCACCAACGGTAAAACGTCAACGGTTCAGTGGCTGGCGCAAGCCCTGAATCGCGAGGGCGTGGCGTGTGGAACCATTGGTACCCTGGGGGTAACACTGCCCGATGGCACCAATCTGGGGGGATCTTTGACGACTCCCGATGTGCTGACCCTGCACCGGAGTCTGGCCGCACTGCGCGATGCTGGTGCACGTGTAGTCGCACTTGAAGCTTCATCCATTGGCATTGATCAGGGGCGCCTGCAGGCCGTCACCATTGAAATTGCAGCGTTTACAAACCTGACGCATGATCACCTTGATTATCACGGTACGGTTGAGGCGTATGTGCAGGCCAAACAAAAACTGTTTCACTGGCCTGGGTTGCAGCGTGCGGTCATCAATCTTGACGACTCGGTCGGGCGCGACATTGCGCAAGCCATCCGTGACGAGAACCTGTTGCATCTGACGGGGTATTCGATTGAAGGGGGCGCCGGGGCCAGTGTATGCGCCACCGATATTCAGACGGGCGGTCACGGGGTCATCTTTAATCTTGTGCTGGCCGAAGGCGTGGCGCAAATCGTGACTCGCCTGGTCGGGCGACACAATATTTCAAATTTACTGCTGGTTGCCGGTGTTTTGCAGGCCATGGGCTGGCCGCTGTCGCGAATTTCGCGTGCGTTGGTTCAGCTGCAATCGGTGGATGGTCGTCTGCAATTGGTCGAGCCTGTTGTCGCTGGCGAGAAACCGGTTGCGGTGCCGATGGCGGTAGTCGATTATGCGCACACGCCTGATGCACTGGCACGTTCACTCGAGGCCTTGCGGGAAGTGGCAGATGCGCGCGGCGGCAAGCTGTGGGTAGTGTTCGGTTGCGGCGGTGATCGCGACCGTGCCAAGCGTCCAATGATGGGGGAAATCGCAGGTCGACTTGCCGATCACGTGGTCTTGACCAGCGACAACCCGCGCAGTGAGTCGTCTGAGCAAATTCTGGCTGAAATCGTCAAAGGCATGACGACCGCTGCGGTTGTCATCAACGATCGTGCCGATGCCATCCTGTCGGCGTTTTGGCAGGCCCGGCCAGAAGACGTTGTCTTGCTGGCGGGTAAAGGCCATGAAACCTATCAGGAAATGCAGGGTGTCCGCTATCCATTCGACGATCGTGAGTGGGCGCGTGTCGCGCTGACGCTGCTGCAGGGGCCATCGATTTCTACAGATTCCCGGGCTCTTGAGCCCGGGCAGCTTTTTCTGGCGCTCAAGGGCGAGTCTTTTGATGCACACGATTATCTGGATCAGGTGGCACAGGCCGGCGCATGTGCTGCCATCGTCGAACGTCGCCAGCCGGGTTCCTTGCCTCAATTGGTCCTGGGCGATACCCGAGCTGCGTTGACCCGACTGGGTCGGCAGTGGCGCCGGCGCTTTACATTGCCCGCGATTGCGGTCACTGGCAGCAACGGCAAGACAACTACCAAAGAAATGCTGGCCGCGATTCTGCGTGCATGGGTCGGGCCTGATGCCGCATTGGCGACATCGGGCAATTACAACAATGATATTGGTGTGCCATTGACGCTGTTACGGTTGCGATCACACCATCGTGCGGCTGTTTTTGAGTTGGGAATGAATCATCCGGGCGAGATCGCCAGCCTTGCCGAGCAGGCCATGGCGACGGTCGCCTTGGTTAACAATGCCCAGCGTGAACATCAGGAGTTCATGCATTCCGTAGAGGCAGTTGCGCGTGAAAACGGGGCTGTCCTTGAGGCTTTGCCGGCTGACGGCACGGCCGTGTTTCCCGGTGATGATGCGTACACCGGATTGTGGACTGAACTGGCCGGCACTCGCCAGACCCGTTGTTTTGGCCTGACGTCCGGTTTTGACATTTACGCTGACCACATCCATGCCGAGCCAGGGCGGACCCGTTTCACGCTGCATACGGTCGATGGCTCTGCCAGTATCGACTTGTCAGCACCCGGACGGCACAACCTCAGAAACGCTCTGGCAGCGGCCGCATGCGCGCTGTCCGCAGGGGCTCCGTTGTCTGCCGTGGTTGATGGGCTGCAGGCCTTCAATCCGGTTCAGGGGCGTATGCAACCGCACGCGCTGGCAGACGGCTATCAACTGATTGATGACAGTTACAATGCGAACCCCGATTCAGTTCGTGCCGCTATCGATGTTCTTGCCGCGCTTTCAGGCCGCAAGGTTCTCGTGCTTGGCGGTATGGCTGAGATTGGTGAAAACGGTCCGGCCATGCATGCTGAGGTAGGGGCTTATGCGAAGGCGCAGGGGGTGGATATTCTCCTGACGCTGGGGCAAGCCGCACGTGAGTGTGCGCTTGCATTTGGTTCGGGTGCCGAAATGTTTGATCAGGTTGATGATTTGTTGGTTCGTCTGCGTGCGCTGGTGCCCGCCAATATTTTGGTCAAGGGTTCACGTAGCAGCCGTATGGAGCGTGTTGTGCTGGGTTTCCAGAAAGAAAAAGCGGTAGTTAACGAGGGGGGGCATCATGCTGCTTGAGCTGGCACGATGGCTGTCTGATTCGCATTTCCGGGCCTTCGGGGTCTTTGAGTACATCACGTTGCGGGCTGTTCTGGCGTGCGCCACGGCGTTGTTGATCGGTCTTGTCGCTGGCCCTGCCGTTATTCGCAAGCTGACGGCCATGAAAATTGGCCAGGCGGTGCGCAGCTATGGTCCGCAAACGCATCTGGTGAAAACCGGCACCCCCACCATGGGGGGGGCGCTGATTCTTATTTCCATTGCAGTCAGCACGTTGCTATGGGCCGACTGGACCAACCGGTTTGTATGGGTGGTGTTGCTGGTGACATTCGGCTTTGGCTGGATCGGCTGGGCCGATGATTACAAGAAAGTCGTGCATCGTGACCCCGAGGGCATGTCTTCGCGCACGAAATTTTTCTGGCAAGCCCTGATCGGGATTGTAGCGGCGGTCTACCTTGCATTTGCTGTGTCAGCCCCTGCCAATGCCGAACTTTGGCCATTGTTTCAGGATTGGGTCCTGAGTGGGTTCAGTATGTCGTTGCCTACGCGCGCCGATCTGATCGTACCGTTTTTCAAGAGCGTCAGCTATCCGTTGGGTGTTTTCGGTTTCGTTGCCTTGAGCTGGTTTGTGATTGTGGGCTCCAGCAACGCAGTCAATCTAACCGATGGTCTGGATGGTCTGGCAATCATGCCGACGGTCATGGTGGGTAGTGCGTTGGGTATTTTTGCTTACGTCGTCGGGCGTGTTGATTATTCGAAATATCTGCTGTTTCCCTATATTCCGGGTGCCTCCGAACTGATGGTTTTGTGCGCGGCCATTGCTGGTGCCGGTCTGGCGTTTTTGTGGTTCAACACGTACCCGGCCCAGGTGTTCATGGGCGATGTCGGCGCGCTGGCTCTGGGTGGTGCACTGGGGACCATCGCCGTCATTGTGCGACAGGAAATCGTGCTGTTCATCATGGGGGGCGTATTTGTGGTCGAGACCTTGTCGGTCATGATGCAGGTTACGTGGTTCAAGTACACCAAGAGGCGTTATGGCGAGGGGCGGCGAATATTCCGGATGGCGCCGCTGCACCACCATTTCGAGGTGGGTGGTTGGAAAGAAACCCAGGTTGTTGTGCGATTCTGGATCATCAGCATGATGCTGGTGCTGATCGGCCTGGCCACCCTGAAATTGCGTTGATGACACGATGACTACATTCGTATTCCCCTCAATGATGACTGATCGCCTGATTCTGATCATGGGTCTGGGTGAAACCGGTATGGCGGCAGCACGCTGGTGTGCTCGCCAGGGGGCCTCCTTGCGGATAGTCGATACGCGCAGCCATCCTGCGGGTCTTGACGCCCTGAAAGCCGATCTTGCGGGTGCACGGGTTGAGTATCGTCTGGGTGAGACCCAGCCAGGCGCAGGCTTACTCGAGGGCGTCGGGCAAGTGGTGCTCAGTCCGGGGTTATGTCCGCGTGACGAGCCTGTCAAACAGTTTCTGTCGTTGGCCTCCGCTGCTGAAATCGAAGTCATCGGAGAAATCGAGTTGTTTGCCCGTGCCTTGGCCGACATGGCAACACAGGGCTATGCGCCCCGTGTGCTGGCCATTACGGGTACCAACGGCAAAACCACGGTGACGGCCATGACCCGCCATCTGCTTGATCGCTGCGGGATGACCGCAGTCGCGGCCGGCAATATCAGTCCGGCAGCGTTGTCGGCCTTGATGGCCGCTCTGGATGCTGGTCAATTGCCCCAGGCCTGGGTGCTTGAATTATCCAGTTTTCAGCTTGAAAGTACCTTCTCGCTGGTTGCCGACGCGGCCGTTGTGCTGAATATCAGCCAGGATCATCTTGACTGGCATGGCAGCATGGCCAGTTATGTCGCCGCCAAAGCGCGTCTGCTTCGCATGGCAAAAGTAGCCGTGGTCAATCGTGATGATGCCGATGTGGTGTCGATGGTTGCTTCGCTGGATGATACCGGCGTGCGCAGTTTCGGGCGTGGCGCCCCCGAGTTGACGGCTGATCTGGGGTTGTCTGCCGAGCATGGGGTGAATTGGCTGTGTGTCAGTGAACCGGTCGATTTCGACTTGCCGGTTTCTGCGCCAAGGCGCAAGGCGGCTGCTGTCCCCGTTCGGGGGGCCGGACGCCTGAATCGTCTTATGCCTGTCGATGCTCTCCGGATACGTGGCATGCATAATGCACTTAATGCATTGGCCGCACTGGCGCTGGCGCGCGTACTTGATCTGGGTTGGGCTGATTTGCTGCACGGTTTGCGTGATTATGGGGGTGAACCCAACCGTACGGAGTTTGTACGTAACGTGGCCGGAGTTGATTTCATCAATGACAGCAAGGGCACCAATGTCGGTGCCACCGTGGCGGCGCTGGAAGGTTTGGGGCAGATGGTTGTCCTGATTGCCGGAGGCCTGGGCAAGGGGCAAGATTTTTCGGTTCTTGCGCCGGTAGTGCGTACGTATGCCAGCGGGGTTGTCCTGATCGGACAGGATGGGCCAGTGATCGGACAGGCGCTGGCATCGACCGGTGTCCGTATCGAACCGGCCGGCAGCATGGAGGACGCGGTTCGCAAGGCGATGGCCATGGCCGCTCCGGGGCAGGCGGTGTTGTTGTCGCCGGCATGTGCCAGTATGGATATGTTCCGGAATTACGCGCACCGCGCCCAGGCGTTCATCGAAGCGGTGAATGATCTGGCGCTTGATTTCGGGGAAGTCGCATGAGTCTGATTTCCGGATTGACCGCCAGCATCAATAGTGTTCGCCCGGGGCGGACCAGTATGCCTGCGTTTGACGTCAGCGTATTGGCCGTTACGCTGGCCATGCTGATGTTCGGGTTGCTGATGGTCTATTCGGCATCGATTGCCTTGGCAGACGGGCCGCGTTACGCCAGCTACGGCCGCTACTATTTTGTGGTGCGTCATGGCGTGTTTATTGCCGTCGGGCTACTGGTGGCCTTTGCAGCGTTCAGCGTACCGATGAAAGTCTGGGAAAAACTGGCAATCCCCTTGTTTGTGGTGTGCCTGTTGCTGTTGCTGGTGGTGCTGGTTCCCGGTATTGGCCGTGAGGTTAACGGGGCACGCCGCTGGTTACCTCTTGGACCGGTTAATTTTCAGCCTTCTGAGCTGATGAAGGTGGCCATTTGCCTGTTCGCTGCGTCGTATACCGTGCGCAAGCAGAATTACATGCGGAATTTTTGGCGTGGTTTCATTCCGATGGCGGCGGCCTTGGGTGTCGTGGGCATGCTGTTGCTGCTCGAGCCCGATCTCGGGGCGTTCATCGTCATTGTTGCGATTGCTGTGGGGCTTTTGTTTCTGGGCGGGCTTGATGGGCGCCTGTTCTCGACCTTGCTGGGTATTCTGGTCTCGCTGTTTGTGTCGCTGATCTGGCTGTCGCCATGGCGTCGTGAGCGTATCTTCGCGTATCTGGACCCCTGGAATCCTGACAACATGTACGGCAGCGCCTATCAATTGTCGCACTCTCTGATTGCACTGGGGCGAGGCGAATGGTTTGGTGTGGGTCTGGGTTCCAGCGTTGAAAAGTTGCATTATCTGCCCGAGGCGCATACCGATTTCATCGTAGCCGTTATTGGCGAGGAGCTTGGCTTTGCTGGTGTCCTTGGCCTGATTTGTGCATTTGCTTTTCTGATCTGGCGTGCGTTTGATATCGGCCGTCAAGCCATCGCCATGGAGCGTGTCTTCAATGGTCTGGTGGCCCAGGGCGTTGGCTTGTGGTTGGGCATTCAGTCTTTCATCAATATTGGTGTCTGTGTTGGGCTGTTGCCAACCAAAGGGCTGACCTTGCCGCTGGTCAGTTACGGGGGGTCAGGTATCGTCATGAATGTGGTCGCCGTCGCTTTGCTCTTGCGTATTGACTATGAGAATCGCAACCTGATGCGAGGTAAACGGACATGACATCGACGCTGCTGATCATGGCTGGAGGTACCGGTGGGCACATTATGCCGGGGCTGGCTGTCGCCAAAGAAATGCAGTCGCGTGGCTGGAAGGTGGTGTGGCTGGGCCATCCCGAACGCATGGAAGGTCGGCTGGTACCGGCACACGGCTTGCCGCTTGAGCCGTTACGGTTTGCCGGCCTGCGTGGTAAAGGGATAGCCGCCCTGCTGGCGTTGCCATTCCGTCTGCTCCAGGCCTGCTGGCAAGCCCGTAAAGCGCTGGTCAGGGTTCGGCCTGATGTTGTCCTGGGCATGGGGGGGTATGTCGCGTTCCCGGGCGGGTTGATGGCTTTTCTGGGTGGTGTGCCGTTGGTCGTGCACGAGCAAAACGCAGTAGCAGGCACCGCGAACCGCTGGTTGGCCAGGTTGGCCAGTAAGGTTCTGGTGGGTTTCCCGGGGGCCTTGCCTGGCGCCTTGATGGTCGGCAATCCGGTGCGTCCTGAACTGTTGGGGCTCGAGGCTGCTGCAACGCGGTATGGCCGTCGTCAGGGGCCGCTGCGTTTGTTGGTCATCGGCGGTAGCCTGGGCGCCCAGGCGCTGAATACGGCTGTCCCTCAGGCGCTGGCCTTGCTGCCCGCCAATGAGCGTCCGTATGTGGTGCATCAGGCGGGTGAGCAGCACATCGAGTCCGTGCGTCAGGCCTACCGTAAGGCCGGCGTTACGGCCGATTGCCATGCATTCATTGCTGATATGGCGGGTGCCTTGGGGGATGCCGATGTGCTGGTGTGTCGTGCTGGTGCCATGACGGTAGCTGAAGTGGCCGCGGTCGGTGTGGCGGCATTGTTTGTGCCGTTGCCGCATGCCATTGACGATCACCAGACAGCTAATGCCCGTTACCTGAGCGCGTGCCAGGGGGGCTGGTTGCAGAAACAAGACGAATTTACGCCACAATGGCTTGCGGGCTGGCTGAAGGCGCGTTCACGCGCCGAGCTGGCCGATGTGGCCCGTCATGCGCATGAGCATGCGTGCCTGAACGCCGCCCAGGCGATTGCCGACGCGTGCGAACAAGCGACCAGGAGAGGCGCATGAAACACAGAATTCAAAGTATTCATTTTGTTGGTATTGGCGGCTCGGGCATGAGCGGCATTGCCGAGGTTTTGCTGAACCTGGGGTACGCGATCAGCGGCTCCGATTTGCAGGCGTCGGCAGTGACCCGGCGGCTGGAGCAATTGGGGGCCAAAGTGTCCATCGGACACGATGCTGACAATATCAGGGGTGTCGGGGCGCTCGTGACGTCCACTGCGGTGTCGGCCGATAACCCCGAGGTTCTCGCAGCACGTGCTGCGCATATTCCAGTTGTGCCACGTGCCCTGATGCTGGCCGAGCTGATGCGTCTGAAGCGAGGCATTGCTGTAGCTGGCACGCATGGCAAGACCACCACGACCAGTCTTGTGGCCAGTGTGCTGGCCGCCGGTGATCTGGACCCTACCTTTGTGATTGGCGGGCGTTTGACCTCGGCAGGCGCGAATGCGCGTTTGGGGCAAGGGGACTACATCGTGGTCGAAGCCGATGAGTCGGATGCGTCATTTCTGAATTTGCTTCCGGTCATGGGCATCATCACCAATATCGATGTGGATCACATGGACACGTATGGGCATGATGTGGCGCGGCTGAAAAGCGCGTTCATCGAGTTCACCCATCGCTTGCCGTTTTATGGCAGTGCAATCGTGTGTGGTGACGATGCCTATGTGCGCGAGATCATTCCCTTCATTTCGCGTCCGGTAACGACATACGGGTTTGGTGAAGATGTCCTGGTTCGTGCGGTGAACGTGAAGCCTAAGGGCACCATGATGTCATTTGACGTTGAGCGCCGGTCTTCAGAAGGGGCATTGCCGCCACTGCCGGTTTGCCTGAATTTGCCGGGTCGCCACAATGTGCTGAATGCGCTGGCGGCCATCGCGGTCGCTACCGAGCTTGGGGTTGATGACGCCGCCATCGCCAGTGCACTGGCTGAGTTCAACGGGGTTGGGCGCCGGTTCACCCAGGTCGGAGATTTTCCGGTTCCTGCCTCACGTGGTGGCGGAACATTCACCCTGATTGATGACTACGGCCATCATCCGGTTGAAATGTCGGCCACCTTGGCTGCCGCACGGGGCGCCTGGCCAGATCGCCGGATTGTGCTTGCGTTTCAGCCACATCGTTATACACGCACGCGCGACTGTTTCGAAGATTTTGTCAAAGTACTCAGTTCGGCCGACGCCGTTTTGCTGACGGAAGTTTATTCTGCAGGAGAGGCACCTCTTGTTGCTGCTGACGGTCGGTCATTGACCCGGGCCGTGCGGGTTGCAGGCAAGGTTGAACCGTTGTTTGTGGAAAATGTCGGTGACTTGCCCCAGGCTATCCTGGATTTTGTGCAAGACCGGGATGTTGTGATCGTAATGGGTGCGGGGTCGATCAGCAAAGTCCCCGCGCGTGTAGGAGAGTTGGCATGACCAAGGCGTACGGGCGCGTCGGTATTCTTTATGGCGGTACATCGGCCGAGCGCGATGTATCGCTGATGTCTGGGCAGGGCGTCCATGATGCGTTGCGCAGTGCGGGTGTTGATGCCCACTTGTTCGATACCGGACGCCAGGATATCCAGGACTTGGTCAGCGCCGGTTTTGATCGCGTGTTCATTGCGTTGCATGGCCGTTTCGGAGAGGATGGAACGGTTCAGGGTTTCCTCGAATTATTGGGCATTCCCTACACGGGCAGTGGCGTCATGGCATCCAGCCTGGCCATGGACAAGGTCATGACCAAGAACGTCTGGCTTCAGGCTGGATTGCCCACACCGGCATTTGCCGTTGTCACCAACGAGGCCGACCTTAATGATGCGGCCCGGGTCGTTGGTTACCCCTTGATGGTCAAACCCCCGCACGAAGGGTCGACGCTGGGCATTTCCAGGGTGAATTCTCCTGATGAGTTGCTGGCCGCCTATCGTTTGGCCGCACGCTACGATGACACGGTGTTGCTTGAGGCCTTTGTCAGTGGGCGTGAATTAACCGTGCCGGTGTTGGGCAAGGGGCGTGAGGTGCGCGCATTGCCTGCCATCGAGATCATTGCGCCAGGTGGCAACTACGATTACGAGCACAAGTACATTTCCAACGACACGCAGTATGTGTGTCCGGCAGCCGTCGACAAGGCGCAAACCGTCAGGCTTGTCGAATTGGCCGAACGCGCTTATGTCGCACTGGGCTGCGAGGGGTGGGGGCGAGCCGACTTCATGCTGGATGGCGCGGGCCAGCCCTGGCTGCTCGAGATGAACACATCGCCGGGCATGACCAGTCATTCGCTGGTTCCAATGGGGGCGAAGGCCGCCGGCATGAGCTATGCCGAGCTGTGCCTTGCGATTCTTGATACGGCTCGTTGCAAAATTGCGCAGTCGTCAGTAACCGGTTCTGACGGAGTCTGATGCCGTGAACGACGCTCGCCTGGTCAACTTCCTTGCCAATACGCTGGCCCTGCTGGCGGTACTGGCTATGGTTGCGAGCGTTATTGTATGGGTTGCCCAGCGACCTTATTTTTCCATTGCGCAGGTTCAGATCAAGCCCATGGGCGACGAGACGCTTGATTACGTTTCTGCGGCCACCGTGCAGGCCACGATTGCGGGGCGTCTGGTGGGCAATTTCTTCAGTATCAATCTGAATGACGCCCGGCGTGTGCTTGAGTCTGTTCCCTGGGTGCGCAATGTCAGGGTGCGCCGCGTTTGGCCCGATACGTTACTGGTTGAGTTTGAAGAGCAGCAGCCTCTGGCCTTGTGGAATGAAGATGAAATGATCAATACCTGGGGCGAGGCCTTCAGGGCCAATCAGGGGGAGCTTCCGGATGACGTGCGGTTACCTGCCTTTTTCGGGCCTGATGATGCTGAACGCCTGGTGGTGCAGCGTTACGCTGAACTGGCACGCTGGTTTGCGCCGCTGGGGCTGACCGTCAGCGAAATTCACCTCAGCCCGCGTTATGCCTGGTCGGTCAGGTTGTCGGATGGGCTGATGCTGAACCTGGGACGTGACCCGGCGGCTGATGTGGCCGACCCCCATGGACGTGCCGGTGCGGTTCCGTTTGCTCGTCGTATCGAACGTTTTGTACAGGCCTGGCCAGTGTTGGCCAGCCAGGTTAACCGGCCTGTGGTCAGTGCCGATTTACGTTATCCGGACGGGTTTGCGGTAACGCTCGGGTCCGTTTCCAATTCTTCTTCTAAATGAATAACTATGACGCGTGACATCAAAGATCTGATTGTTGCACTGGATATCGGAACCAGCAAAGTGGTTGCCGTTGTCGCTGAAATTTTGCCCGGCGGCCGCTTTGAGGTCATAGGTCTTGGCCAGCACGAGTCCCAGGGCATGCGCAAGGGGGTTGTCGTCAACATCGAGGCGACGGTCAACTCGATCCAGCGCGCCCTGGAAGAGGCGGAGCTGATGGCCGACTGCAAGATTCGTGAAGTGTATACGGGTATTGCCGGCAGCCACATCAGCAGCTTCAATTCCAGTGGCATGGTTGCCGTCAAGGATAAAGAGGTGACGCCTGCCGATGTGGCAAGGGTTATTGAAACGGCCAAGGCGGTGAACATTCCTACCGATCAGCAGGTCCTGCACGTCCTGACACAGGAATTCATTGTCGATAACCAGGATGACATCCGTGAGCCTATTGGCATGAGCGGGTTGCGTCTCGAGGTCCGGGTGCATATTGTGACCGGAGCCGTCAGTGCCGCCCAGAATATCGTCAAGTGCGTGCGCCGTTGTGGCCTTGAGGTGCAAGACCTGATTTTGCAGCCGCTGGCATCAAGCATGGCCTGCCTGACGTCGGACGAGAAAGAGCTGGGTGTCGTTTTGGTCGATATTGGTGGTGGTACGACCGATGTGGCCATTTACACCGGTGGAGCCATTCGTCATACTGCCGTGGTTCCGATTGCAGGTGATCAGATTACCAGCGATATCGCCGCCATGTTGCGCACGCCAACGCCTGACGCTGAAGAAATCAAGTTGCGTTTCGGGATTGCCAAGCAGGTGCTGGCCAATCCCGAAGAACACATCGAAGTGCCCGGATTGGGTGACCGGCCGAATCGCCAGGTCAAACGGCAGGCGCTGGGGGCGGTGATTGAGCCGCGTGTCGAAGAGCTGTTCACGTTTGTTCAGCAGATTGTGCGCGAGTCGGGCTATGAAGATTTGCTGGCCTCGGGTGTTGTGCTGACGGGTGGCTCTGCGTTGCTGCCAGGCATTGTCGAACTGGCCGAAGACGTGTTTCTCAAGCCTGTGCGTGTGGCCGTGCCGGCTTACGAGGGTAGTTTGGCTGACGTCATGCGCAGCCCAAGGTTTTCCACCGTCATGGGTTTGCTGACTGAAGCGCGCGTGCAACGTGTTCGGGGCAAGAAAGTGGCGCAGCAGAAAGGTAGTGTCAAGACTGTGCTGGCGCGCATGAAAGAGTGGTTTATGAATTAGGGTGCGAAAGCGCCCGGATGGGCAGGCGTTGCAAGCCTGTCCATGGAAGGCGTTTCAAATCAGGTGCGAGCATGGTCTGGCATCTCCTTTGAAGCGATTTCCGAATATTGGCAGTATCTGGGGAATTTTGAATACCAATTTTTGAACATCAGAGGGAGTCAACGTGATGAATTTCGAAATGCTCGATAACAACAATAGCGGTACCGTGATCAAGGTTGTCGGAGTAGGGGGGGCCGGCGGCAATGCAGTGGCACACATGATCCGTTCCGGTATCAATGGTGTCGATTTCATTTGCTGCAACACGGATGCCCAGGCGCTGGCTACAACTGAAGCGCCGGTGCAGATCCGCCTTGGTCGTACGGGTCTGGGTGCTGGTGCCAAGCCAGAGCAGGGGCGTGCGGCGGCTGAAACTGCACGTGAAGAAATCCGTGCGGCGCTGAACGGTGCCCATATGGTTTTCATTACTGCAGGCATGGGTGGTGGCACAGGCACTGGCGCAGGTCCGGTGGTTGCGGAAGTGGCCAAAGAACTGGGTATCCTGACGGTTGGTGTGGTCACCAAGCCTTTTTCATTCGAAGGCACCAAGCGCTTGCGCATGGCCGAAGAAGGGATCAATGAACTGTCCCGTCATGTTCATTCCCTGATCGTCGTGCTGAATGAAAACCTGTACGACCTGATGGATGATGACGCCACCCAGGAAGACTGCTTCAAGGCGGCAGATGACGTGTTGCACAACGCGTGTGCAGGTATTGCCGAGATCATCAATGTCGAAGGCAATGTCAACGTCGACTTCGAAGACGTCAAGACCATTATGGGCGAGCAAGGTCAGGCCATGATGGGTACGGCGATCGCGACTGGCGCTGACCGTGCCCGCGTTGCAGCCGAACAGGCCATCGCTTGCCCGCTGCTTGAAGGCGTTGATTTGCACGGTGCTCGAGGCATGTTGGTCAATATCACCGCCAGCCGCTCGCTCAAGATGCGTGAAACCCGCGAAATCATGGAAACCATTCGTGGTTTTGCGGCTGAAGATGCCACGGTCATCTACGGTACTGCTTACGACGAAGCGATGGGTGAAAATCTGCGCGTGACGGTTGTGGCAACCGGTCTGGGCCGTGCCAACGCCCGCCCGCAGCTGGTGCAGACTCAGCAGGAAGCTCGCCGCACGGGTACTGATGATGTCCCGTTTGCGGGTGGTCATGATTTTACCGAGGCAGCTGAAGTACCGTCGGTGATTCGTAATCCTCGCAGCCAGGCTTCGGCCCAGGTTCGTGCGCTTGAAACAGCTGGTATGGATCATTTCGATATTCCGGCCTTTCTGCGCAAGCAAGCCGACTGATCTCTGCCAGGGGCGCGTGCTGACGGCGTCCCTTTGACTCTCTCGGGTGTCTGGCAGACACCCAATTTGTCCATGCGCCGGTCTGTTGTTTCCCCAGAACAGATCGGTGTTTGCGCATGCGCTTTCCGGATTCATTTGATTTCGATTGCCGACAGGGCGTGAATCTGCATTGTTTAACGGTTACAATGCAAAGTTAGTCGTCAAACTATAACGACGCTGCTTTTCAAGCGTTATTTATCATCATGTTACGTCAGCGTACCCTTCAAAAATCTGTCAGCACGACCGGCGTTGGTCTGCATTCGGGCCGTCGTGTCACCTTGACACTGCGTCCGGCCGAGCCCAATACCGGCATTGTGTTCCACCGGGTCGACCTGCCCGAAGTTGTCGATCTGCCGGCCCAGGCCAGCTTGGTGGGCGGAACACGCATGGCGTCGGTTTTGCAAAAAGACAAGGCCAGGGTGTCCACCGTCGAGCACCTGATGTCGGCACTGGCCGGTTTGGGCATCGATAACCTGCATGTCGATCTTGACGCCGAAGAAGTGCCCATCATGGATGGCAGCGCGGGTACGTTTGTGTATCTGCTGCGT
>JAAYID010000266.1 GCA_012744285.1 Alcaligenaceae bacterium | reverse complement strand
TAGTTTCCTTAATTACTTTTATGTATTAGCTTGTGCCGTGCAGAACCATAACGTACGGCGTGGACACAGCGGAGCTCAGAAGGGTTACTTGCAGGGAGCGTCTGATGCGCTTGAACGCCGGCAAGCACGACGGTAGGTGTAAAACAGTCAATCTGCAAACACCTGATCCAGCTCGGTGGCATCCACAAAATTCAAGGCCCAGGTTTCCAGCTGCGTGGCGCTGGCCGTTCGCAGACGTTCTTTAACGTCGTCAGGCAGCAGACCAAAGCGCCTTGACAACAAGCGTTCAAGCAAGAGCGCCTCGCCCTCGCGCTTACCCTGTTGCATTCCCTGTTGCAGCCATTGATGCTCCCACGATCGGGACTGGTCTTTCATCATCGTTGCAATCTCCACTAAATTTGTTTCCGGCAAGTTGACCGCCTTGCGCCCCTGGGGCACCGCCCGGGGCCACAACACATGACGCACCCACGCCGCAAAGGCACGCTGCAGTTCCTGGTGTTCGGGGCCTGCTGTCAGTTGTGCCAGCCAGGTCAATAATGCGACAACATCATCCACCCCCTTATTGTGCTCCAACCGGAACAAAATGTGGGCCAGATTACTGGGCAGCGGTTCGGCCGCATCGCCAGCGGGCTGAGCCACCGCCGATTGCTCAGCCGAACCGGTGCGGTTCGACCCACCTACATGTCGCCCCACCAGCGCCCCTTCATCGACCAGCACATATTCCATGGTCGGCTGAAAACGCTCCAGCGTTGCCGGCACCGCATCGATCAAGGCACGCAACTGCAGTGGCGCGGTCCAGCGCTGCACCCCACTGTACAACACCACCGGAAACAAGGCGGGCATGGGCCCCTGGGCAGCGGCCTGCCGACGCAGCACGTCTTCCATCAGCAGGTGACAATAGGTGGACACGCGCAGCGCCATGTGAGCATCCACCCGCGACTGGTGTTCAAGCAAGATCAACGCGTAGACCAGGGCTCCGTCATTACGCCTGACCTGCCACACCAGATCGGCACGACGCTGGCGTAACTGCGGCGACAAAAGATCCGTGCTGACCGGCCTTAACGACGACAAGTCAAACGCCTGGGTCAATGGCGACAGCCATGGCGTGGTGAGCAGCGCCTGCATCAGCGCCGGTGAACTGAACAACAGCCGGTAACTGGCATCGATTTGCCCCATTGCAGTACCCCGTACAAAGATGTAGCGCCACATTGACGCGACGATACGGAAACCTTACGGCAAGCCAGGCGGGAAAAGCACCGGACTGGACAACAACAGCCATGGCAGGAAATCCGCATGGACAATATCAGGTACGGAGGCAACAGCGCGCACCGGAACGAACCCGTTGGGCGCTGTTATCAGCAATAAAGATTACTTTGTGTCCAGACGAGATTCAATCAGGTTTCGGTAAACACCCTCAAAATTGGATGGCGACTTGCAACATTTTCACAAAAAACACCCATATTTGCTAAACATCTGCTACGTGCCGCACACTGGCCATCACGACGAACGTGGCGCCTTGACACGCAGCTTGCGCCACATCATGAAGACCATCAGGCCCAGAAATACCGCATGTACCAGCCAGACACCGATACTGAAGCCCAACTGACCGTTACCAATCCAGCCGCGCGACAGGTTGATAAGATTCATGTACAGCAACCCGACCAGGCCGGCCAAAAGAATGTCACCCGAACGCCCCAAGCGCGGGTTGACTGCCCCCAGCGGGATCGCCAGCAGGGCCAGATTCAGGGCCGCGAGCGGCAGGGCCAGACGCCACATGATTTGCGAATCGGCATGCGCCGTATTGTCTTGCGCCAGTTGCAGCGTTGGGCGCGCCTTGATTTGTTGCTCGGCAATGGTGCGCATGGCCGCAGGCGTTGAGGCCTCGGCATTGCGTTCAAGACGAAAACCGTAACGTTCAAAATCCAGCATGCGAAACTCGTTCTGACCGGGTTTAAGGTCATAACGATGGCCTTGCGACAAGACCAGAAAGCGGTCACCGTTGGGCTCAACGTCAATGCGGGCGCTGTTGGCAGTGACCACGCTAAGCCATTCGGGGTCAATGACGCGGGCCACCACTTTGCCCAGTTCATCTTCCGGCCGGACAGGGTCTTCGGCAAAAAACACGCGCGCCCCGCCCTGGGTTTCGAAGAACTGGCCCGACGTTACCTTGGACAAGTCAGAGCGTTGCTCGTAGCGCTGGCGGTATTCGGCAATGTTGCGGTAGGCCCAGGGCGAGGCGAACAGCGTCAGGAAGGCAATGATCAGCGCCGCAGGAACCGCACAACGCATCACCGGCCCGACCCAGTCTTTAAGCGACAGGCCACTGGCAAACCAGACCACCATTTCAGATTCACGAAAATTGCGTGTGACTGTCGTTAGCACGGCAATAAACAGCGATACCGACAAAATTACCGGCAAGGCGGTAATGCTGGAAAACGTGGCCAGGCCGAACACCACATCGGCGCCGATACTGCCGTTGGCGGCCTCGCCAAGCAGGCGCACCAGCAAGACGCTCAGCCAAACCACCAGCAGCGTCGAAAAAATGACGCCCGCATGGCCGAGGATTTCGGAGACTACCGACCGCTTGAATAGAGACATAAGAAAAAATGCGAGATAATCAGCAGCATTCTACTGACATTAACCGGGACCACCATGGAATTCAGCACACACACCACCAGCACGTTGCACGCCCTGAAAACACCGGCACTGGCCGTAGGCGTTTTCGAGGACAGCGTACTTACCGATGCCGCCCGATCGCTTGATGACGCAGCCAAGGGCGCGATTACTGGCGCGTGCAAAGACGAGTTTACCGGCGCAAAAGGCAGCCATATCGTGTTGCGCAACCTGGCCGGCGTCAGTGCGCAGCGCGTTATTTTAATCGGGTTGGGCAAACAAGACAGCTATAACGCCAAAGCGCATGCCGCCGCCGAACACGCGTTTGCCAGCTATTGCGTAAAAGCCAAAGTCACCGAGGCCGTTTCCGCACTGGCCAGCACAGAATGCAAAGGCAGTACGCTGCAGCAACGCGCCCAGGCGCTGGCCACGGCAGCCACGCAGTCCACCTATCATTACGACGCCACCCTCGGGAAGGCGAACAAAAAGCCCGCCCCCCAGCTGAAGCACATGGGCATCTGGGTACCTCGCGCCGACTCGGCCGAAGCAAAGCGCGGGCTGGCTGCCGGTC
>JAAYID010000265.1 GCA_012744285.1 Alcaligenaceae bacterium | reverse complement strand
GTACAGCCCCGACGGCGTGGCCATCTGCAATGTGTCCATCGCCACCACATCGCAATGGAACGACCGCAACAGCGGCGAAAAACGCGAAGAAACCGAATGGCACCGCGTGGTGTTCTACAACCGCCTGGCTGAAATCGCCGGCGAATACCTGAAAAAAGGGCGTTCGGTTTATGTCGAGGGTCGTATCAAAACCCGCAAATACCAAGACAAAGACACCGGCGCAGACCGCTACAGCACCGAAATCGTTGCCGAACAAATGCAAATGCTGGGTGGCCGTGATGGTGGCGGCATGGACATGGGCGGCGGCGCTGAC
Source organism: Alcaligenaceae bacterium (assembly GCA_012744285.1). Taxonomy (GTDB): domain Bacteria; phylum Pseudomonadota; class Gammaproteobacteria; order Burkholderiales; family Burkholderiaceae_B; genus Neopusillimonas; species Neopusillimonas aromaticivorans. Next base: position 5,567 of record JAAYID010000265.1, on the reverse strand, counting down.
TTCGGCCAGGACGCCCCTGCACCCCGCCAGCAACGCCCCAGCCAGCCGCGTCCGGCCGCGCCACAGGCCGCACCGGCCGCCAACCTGGCCGACATGGACGACGACATCCCGTTCTGACCCATAGGTTTTTGAAGAAGTTTTGCGGCAATTCTGCCTTCTTCAACCCGCTGCTTTAAGTTGTCCCACAGCCCGTGGGACAACTCCCTTGGGGGCAATCGCGCCAGGGTTTCAAACTTATGACATTATCCGGTTACAGTCCAGCGCATATCGTGGGGCATACTGGACCGATTGACCACTCGCGGGTGCGCATCCACCGGTTTGAGCAGCTGCCGCAATTTCAATTGCAGCTTCGTTGGATCCACAACCTGTGGAAAGAGCTTTGACCGCTTGACGGGTTGCTCCAGATGCAGCACCACACGAATGAGATGCTTAGCTGTGGCTTTTCTTGCCACCCGTTTCTCATCTGCGTCGTTCGCATTGGCTCGGGCTGCCAACAAGCCAGCCATCGTGTCGCGCACTTTATGGGCGATCTCCTCGCCAAGATCCTGGATTTTGGTTCGGGCATGTCTCCGGTAGTCTTTCACTTCGATCAACCACAAGGCTCTGGCGTCGACATAGACAAAGTCAACCGCCTTGGTACCGCCAAAACAGCTGTTGAACTGATTGCGGTAGAACGACCATTCATCATACTGAGTCGCAATATCGTCAGCGGGGAACCCGAACGTCAGCCGCCCCTCAGTCAGCGAAATGGTCATGCCCCGCTCTCCAGGAAACGGTCAGACTGAGCCAACTCTTCGTCAAGCAGCACCAGGGTCTGCAAATCGTCTAGCGCATCACCCTGCTCGACCTCAACGCCAGAATCGGTTGGCCTCAGCGCAAAGTAGCGGTGCTCGACCTTGGAAAACGCTTGCTCTGAAGAGAGGATTTCAAGCTCCCGCAAGAGAAACAGCGAGTGAGTGGCCACAAATACCTGGATACCTTGCTGGCAAAGCAGGTAGATAACCTTGGCCACAAGGCGGATGAGCTTAGGATTAAGGTTGGTTTCGGGTTCGTCCCAGAACAGGCTGCCTTTATCGAGCAGGGACCCCGTGCTGATCAACCGGGCGACCATGGCCAATTTGCGCAAGCCTTCAGCCACCAGGGGAATTTCCATATTCCCCTGGCCCGGGATCTGAAGATAGAAGCGTCCGTTTTGGTCCAGCACGACCTTGCCGCCCATCGCATCTTCAAGAAGTTTGAGTATGGCCGCCGCCTGGGCTGCTCGTGGGCCTTTCAAGGCCAAGGCACCCAGCAACACGCAGGTATCCCGATAAGTTTCCTCGAATTCCAGGTAATGGTTCTCGTAGATCGCTACGAAGTTGGGGTAGATGCTTAATAACTCGCGCGTGGGGAAGAAGACAGGTGCTTCGGCCTGCCATGCTTTCGGCACAGTATCGAGCTTGACTTCCGAGGTGCTGGATGTCGCAAAGCTGAAGGCACAATCCAACGGGTTTTCAGAAAACTCCAGGCTGATTTCGCAGCGTTCCCGGCCCTGCTTGCGGCGCGCCAGTCGGCCGAGGGATTCGGGCCGCATGACATTGACTAACTTGTCAGCCAGCGCTTTTTGCAGAGTGGTTTTCGTGGGCTCACCTGCTGTGGGCTTCCTGCCCTCTTCTGCGCTGGCCGCCATCACCGAGTAAGCCACCTTGAGCAGGTGCGACTTGCCGCAGCCGTTCTCACCGACGATCACATTAAGCCCCGGTGCGAAGCTTAGCTCGGCTTTGGGAAACACTGTCAGATTCTTTGCTTTCAGTCGCTTCAACATAATGTGATTCCTTAGGGTCATCTACCAGCACAAAACGCGGTGGCTGATGCGGCGGCATGAAGTTACCAATTGAAATGCTCGACGAATCTAACACAGTTTTTCTTGATCCAAGGCAGGTCACCCTCATTTTCAAGTGGAGCCTTCATCAAAAAGAGTCACATCTTTGCAATAAGACGCGGACTCATCTGATCCAGATTCTTCCGTCATGAACGAGGCGGCCAAACGCCTGGGCATTTCACGCACGACCTTGTGGAAAAAACGTCGTCAGGAATGATGACGCCGGTAAATATCAGGCCCCATCGCACTGATTTGCTGTGCTATCAGCCGTTCAAACGGGGCCAGCACGGCGCTGAAATCTTTGTCGGGCTCAAGCATGGACAAGGTGCGAACAATCGCCTCAATGGTCGCCACCGCATTGGGTTCGGTCGTTTTCCGGACCCGGTACCGCGAGGGCTCGCCACCATCCAGACACACCCGTGGCAAGTGATGCAAGACCGGATTGGCCTGAACGATTTTTCGGGCCTTGCGCCAGGTGCCATCGGGGACGATCAACAAGGGAGCCTCACATGCGGCCCCGTGCCCCTCGTTGCAAGTGCTCACAAAAACATCATGGCCGTTTTCGAAAGCCTCACAGGTGTTACCTGGAAGCTCGTTCATGTACAGCAACGGCTGCGGTGGTTGCGCCTCCGGTCCGGGGAACAACAACCAGGCCCGCGGCGCGGCCGTAATCATGGCCTCAAGGTCAGGGAAACACTCGCCAACCAGCAGCTCGCTGTTCTGTAAACCCAAAACAGCCAGCCGCCCGGTGTTCAAGGCATGACGCGCCTCTTGGGTATGCTGCAGCACCACGACCCGTGTGCGGGAAGATAACGGTGAAATGCAAGCGCACAGACACAGGGGCTGTGGACGCTGACAACGCGGACAGGTAGGTCGGGACACCAAGATCACCCGAAGCGATTGATAAACAAGGCCAAGACTTTTGGGCCCTTGGGAAGTGAAAGTGTACTTGCTGGCGTCAACCCATGCGACATCCGGCAAGAACAACACAATAACGCCCTCGATTGATCGCGCAGCCGCAAAATTAATACAGACTTAATTGCTCGCCCCGGACCGGTAACACCACATCACCCGTCTCATCCACCAGACCACTGACCCGCACCCCAAGCAACCGCAACGGCGCATCAAACGAAACCCGCTTCAGGCACTGGCGAGCCGCCCCATGGATAACCGCCGCATCGGCGGTCGCGCTCGGCAAGGTAAGGTCGCGGGTCACCGTACGGAAATCATCAAATCTCAGTTTGATACCAATGGTGCGCCCACGGCATTGCTTTCGCACCAGATCCTGACCCACCTGTTCACACAGCCGCCAGAATATTTCCGACAACCGTTCACGGTCACGCACCACGTGCAGGTCGCGTTCAAACGTGGTTTCGCGACTGATCGACTTGGGACAGCTATAGGTCACCACCGGACGATCATCACGACCGTGGGCCACCTCGACCAGCCAGCGGGCATAGGTCAGCCCGAAATGCGACTGCAGCAAGGCCGGATCAGCCTGCGCCAGCTGGGCAATGGTCTCGATACCCAACGCCGCCAGCTTTTCATTCGACTTGGGGCCGATACCGTTGATCCGTTTGACCGGCAGGGGCCAGATACGACGCTGGATATCGGCCTCGGTCAGAAGCGTCAGACCATCGGGCTTATCCAGTTCAGAGCCGATTTTCGCCAGCAGCTTGTTGGGTGCGATGGCAATCGAGCAGGTCAGGCCGGTGGCCTGCTGCACAGCGCTTTTCAAGGCCTGACCCAGCGCCGGCGACGGCATATCGACATCGGTCAGATCAAGGTAAATCTCGTCAATGCCGCGGTCTTCGATGCACGGCGCTATCGCCGCCACCGCCTGCTTGAACAAACGGGAATAGTGCCGATAGGCCTGGAAGTCAGCCGGCAGCAAAATGGCATCGGGTGCCAGTTGCGCCGCCTTCATCATACCCATTGCCGAAAAAACGCCCAGCGCACGCGCCTCGTAGGTCGAGGTGGTAACCACACCTCGCCCGGCGTACTGGCGCAGCCGGCCGTATTCCCGACGGCCATCCGGCAAATCACGCGGAGCGGGTGTGCTGCGCCCGCCGATCACGACGGGTTGCCCGCGCAGCTCGGGGTAACGCAGCAGTTCTACAGACGCATAGAAAGCATCCATATCAAGGTGGGCGATGCGACGCGGCAGCGGCATAAACGAAAATCAGTACTCAAGACGCACCCCCGCCATAATGCTGCGACCGGGCAATGGAGCCACTTGGGCCAGCCAGGAGGCATGATTGAAAGCTTTCTGGTTCAACAGGTTACGGGCGCTCAGATAAAACGTCAGGTCAGACGGGCCAGCAGCCATATCGTACGACAAACCCAGGTTCAGCATGGTGTAGCCTGATGTATCGCGCTCGCCTGAAGCCACCCGGGTTTGCCGGAACACGCGATACAGTGTGGCATCGGCGGTGAATTGACCCCATTTTGCAGCCACGCGGCCACCCAGTCGGGATGCCGGCATGCGAGCCAGATCATCACCGCCACGCAGGCGACCACGCACCAGGTCACCAAAGATGCCGACGGTAAACGTGCGGTTGATGCGGTAATCAACCGAGCCCTCCAGGCCGATGAAACGCGCATCCTGTTGGGTATAGCGAATCAGCTGGAAGGCCTCGTAGCGGTCCAGCGTACGGGCATAAATGTAGTTATCGACCTGGTTATAGAACAGATTTAATGCAAAGGTCAGGTCACCCTCGGTTTTACGCAGGCCCAGGTCGATTCCTTTGGCGGTTTCCTTGCCCAGTCCGGCATCACCGATTTCATAAGTATTTGAAGCCAGGTGGACACCCCGGGCATACAGCTCCTGGGTGGTAGGCATGCGCTGGGCACGGGTCAATGCCAATGAGGCCTGGTAACCCGGTGCGAACTTCCACAAGGCTGCGGCCGAGAACGACAAGGCACCCCCACGGTAGTCCTGGGCGCGGCTGTCAACGTCAATGCGCTGACGGTCATAGCGGGCCCCCAGCTCGAAACGCCAGTTATTCCAGTCATAGGCTTCAAACAGACCCAACCCCTGGGTGCGCGTGATCGCAGACGGCATGAATCGCTCAGGCCCTGCCGTACGGAAATCAGACTCGGCCACCTGCACCGATACCGCCCCTTCCCAACCGGCAACCGGCTCATGGCCGATTTCAATACGCAGGTCACGACCGCGGTTCTTGAACGTGCTGGCCACCTCGCCGTGGGCGCGCTCATCGTGGCGATAGTCTGCAAATCCGGCCCCCCAACTGATGCGCGACACCCCCGAAAAGGGTTTACGGTACTCACCACGCAAATCAACACGGGTTGACTTCAGGTGGACACGGGGCGGCTCGTCCGGGCCGCCATGATCATGTTCGTGGTCATGCGCTGCATGGGCAGGGTCATGACTGCCACAGTGCAAATGGCTGCCATGCGGGTGACATTCATCATACTCATGACTATGACCGGGAATGCCGTACTGGCTGCGCGTGCGCGAAATCGCAATCCCGGTATAGCCGTTGTCATGAATCCACGACAATCCGACACTGCCACTTTCCGTATCCTGATCCGTGCCGGCCAGACGGTCTGTGCTCCAGTCGGGCACGCGATAGTCTCCCGTGCGACGCTTCAGCCCTTGCACACGCACGGCCACCGGCCCGTCGCCCGCTGTCACTGAAAACGCCCCGGCACGCTCTTTCAGGCCAGTCGCGCCGCGCAGGTC
>JAAYID010000264.1 GCA_012744285.1 Alcaligenaceae bacterium | reverse complement strand
TTGCTGGCCCGCTATGGGGGCGAAGAGTTTGTGGCGATTTTGCCGGAAACGGATGCAGGCCGTGTGCTGGCGGTTGCCCAGCGCTTGTGTGATGCCGTACGCCAATTGCAAATTGTGCATGGCTACTCGCCCATCGCCGATTACGTCACCATCAGCGTGGGTTGTGCAGGTCGCGTGTTGAATGACGCTTCGGAAGCAGTGAGCTTGCTGGATCAGGCGGATCAGGCCTTGTACGAAGCCAAGCGCCGTGGTCGCAATCGGGCGGTGGTGCTGTAGACGACGTTGAAACGCAAACGCTTTAGGGTCGTCAGCGCATCCGCTGCGACACTGCGTTCGATCAGGTCATGCCTGACCAGGGCTTGAGCAAGCTCGCTAAGGGTGCCGAACCAAATGAAGCTTCAGACTAATCTTCAGACGGCGCCTGATCATTTGTATGTGGTTGCGTGATCGAGGTTGTTCATACAGCAGTATGGTTGGGGGCAGACTTACCGTCGTCGGTCATCGTCGTAATAGCGGTCACGATCGTGGTGACGGTAGTATCGCTCGGTTGATACCAGTACTTCGAAGTGGTGCAAGACAACTTCGCCGCCACCCCAGCCAATATTGCATTTTCCGCTAAGCAGTTTGCCTGGGTGGATGCCGTTGATATGATGCGCCCGACAGATATACAGCGGAACCCTGCCGTCCTGGTCAATACCGCCCCGGATAGCGTTGCGTGGCAGCCGTCCTTGCCAGGACACCCACTCGACGACGTCACTGTACCTGTCACCGGCGTTAGTCGCGGCAGGAAGCCCGACGATAAGACCAAGAAGAAGGGTAGAAATAACGCGTTTCATGGGTTTTTCCGTTTTTGTCAGTCATTTTCCGTTTGCGGGACGAGCAAACGCGAGGATGGCTCAGGCACCTTGTTGAAAGGCGGCTGGAATGCCAGACTAACAGCGAATTTTTACCCGGGCAAGGATGGGAACCACGGTAAAGCCCTGAAAGCAGGTGCCGTTGTACATTTAATGCAGAAATGCAACTTCGCCATTCGACAGGTCGTACATGGCACCGATCATCTTGATTTTGCCGTCTTTTTCCAACCCGGCCAATATGGCGCTGTTCTGGCGAATGACATTGACGGTTAACTGTACGTTTTGGCGCGCTACGGCATCGACGAAGGCGCGATTGCTGCCTGTGCGTTCGCCATCGTAAGTTGTTGCCTTTACTGCGGGTTCGATTTGTTGCAGCAGCCCGGTCAAATTGCCGAGTTTTACGCCATTGATGGCACCTGCGATGGCACCGCAACCGGTGTGACCCAGGGCCAACACCAGTTTGGCCCCGGCGACCGCACATGCAAATTCCATACTGCCAATCAGGTCTGGGGTAGCAATATTCCCGGCAATTCGTGCACCGAATGCATCGCCGATACCAGTATCAAAAATGATTTCGCCCGGTGCGCGTGAGTCGATGCAGCTTAGAATCACGGCCGCCGGGTACTGGCCAGTGGCCGTTGCCCGTTTTTGGGCAAGAAAATCATGAGACTGCATTTTCCCGCTGCGAAAGCGGGCATT
>JAAYID010000263.1 GCA_012744285.1 Alcaligenaceae bacterium | reverse complement strand
CTTGTATGGTGGCAAATTGGTTGCCGGCGCAATGCGTCAGATGCTGCATGCCCAGGCGCTCGCGTTTGACGATTTTTCGTCTGGTGAGCGGGTTTCTTTTCAGGCTCCGGTGCCTGATGATTTTGAAAGGGTAGTGGAGCATTTGGTGTGGCAGTCATAACATTTCCAGATCAACTTCCCACTGTTTCCGGTACGTCCTGGCAGGGTGTCAGGTACGGTTGCACCACGCGCATGGGTGGTGTCAGTCAGATGCCATTTGCCTCACTTAATCTGGCGACCCATGTCAATGACGATCCGGCCGCCGTGCGCCGCAATCGCCAGATTCTGGCGCACGCGTTGGGTTCCATGCCCATATGGCTTGAGCAGGTTCATGGAACTGACGTGTTCGATGCCGATACGAGCCCTCAACTCGATGCCCGGGCAGATCCGCATTGCGATACCAACGCGTGTCTGAGGCCTGAGGGTCCTGATCCTCTCGAGGTTATGGCGGTTGCCGATGCCGCCATCACTTCCCGGCCCGGCGTTGTGCTGGCCATTCTTACCGCAGATTGTTTGCCGGTTGTCATTGCGGATACGCAGGGCAGGGCCGTCGGTGTTGCGCATGCCGGTTGGCGCGGTTTGGCTGCGGGGGTCCTTGAAAACACCATCCTGGCGTTACGTCGACGCTTGCCTGCCGATGCGGTCTTGCGGGCCTGGATTGGTCCTGCCATCAGTCAGGCGGTGTTTGAGGTAGGGGCCGACGTTCACCAGGCTTTTTGCGAGGCCAGGCCGGAAAATGAAATGTATTTTGTAGCGCGTGTCCGGTCAGACAAGACAAGTGCCCCAAAATGGCTTGCCGACTTGCCTGGCCTTGCGCGACAGCGCATGCGCGATGCCGGATTGCGCTATATTGAGTGTAGCGGTTGGTGCACGTTGCGCCAGCCGGAATTGTTCTTTTCATATCGGGGCAGTACACGTACTGGTCGTATGGCGACACTGGCCTGGCTTGATCAGGCTCCCGAATTACCCTGATTGACAGTCAATCGTTCGCCCTCCAACATGCAGGTGTTTTGATGCAAATAGTCACAAAAGGCAGGATCCAATCATGAGCATTCCGTTTTCCAGTCAACGTATCGCAGAACTCCAGGCGGAATTCTCCAAAAATTGGCAGGCTTTGCTGAGCCAATCCGAAAAAGGTGAGTTGGCAAAACCCAAAGATCGCCGTTTCAGTGCCGATGCCTGGGCATCGCATCCGTCATTCCTGTTCATGGCCAATGCCTATATGTTGTCGGCGGAAACCATGCAGAAAATGGTTGATGCTGTCGATATGCCCGAGCATTCCCGTGAAAAACTGCGTTTTGCCACCATGCAATGGCTTGATGCCATGGCGCCGTCCAATTTCCTGGCCACGAATCCTGACGCGCAACAGGCGTTGGTGCAGTCCAATGGTATGTCGCTGTTGCAGGGGGTGCAGAATTTCTATGGCGACCTGCAAAAAGGGTATTTGTCGCAAACCGACGAAAGCAAGTTTACGGTGGGCGAAAACCTGGCCATCACCGATGGCAAGGTGGTTTTCGAAAACCCCTTGTTCCAGCTCATTCAGTACACGCCACTTACCGAAAAAGTGTACGAAATGCCATTGCTGGTGGTGCCTCCGTGTATCAACAAGTACTATATCCTCGATCTTCAGCCTGAAAACTCGTTCGCCCGTTATGCTGTCGAACAGGGCTTTACGGTATTCATGGTGTCCTGGCGCAACCCGCAGCCCAACGATAACGACGGTATCTTGAAGGCTACATGGGCCGATTATTTGCAATCTGGTGTCTTGCAGGCTGTTGATGTCGTCAAAGACATTACTCAATCTGAAAAAATCAATGCGCTTGGTTTTTGCGTGGGTGGTACGTTGCTCTCCAGCGCTCTGGCTCTGGCCAAGGCGCGTGGGCAGAATCCTGTCAACAGCCTGACGTTGCTGACGACGTTGCTCGATTTCGAAGATACCGGGGTCATTGATATTTTTGTTGATGAGAACCTCGTTCGTACGCGTGAGCTTCAGCTTAATCATGGCGGCATCATGCCTGCTCGCGAGCTGGCGACTACATTCTCTTTCCTGCGTCCCAACGAGCTGGTCTGGAATTACGTTGTGGCCAACTACCTCAAGGGCCAGACGCCGCCTGCATTTGACCTGCTGTACTGGAATTCCGACGGCACCAATATGCCTGGGCCATTCTTTACCTGGTACTTGCGCAATACCTACCTTGAGAACAATCTCAAGGTGCCTGGCAAGGTCGTGGTTGACGGTACGCCGGTCAGCTTGTCCGATCTGACGCTCCCGACCTATCTGTATGGTTCTCGTGAAGACCACATTGTTCCCTGGAAGTCAGCCTACGCCAGTAGCGCTGTACTGAAAGGGCCGATGCAGTTCGTCCTGGGGGCCTCGGGCCATATTGCAGGCGTGGTCAACCCGCCAGCCAAAAAGAAACGCAGCTATTGGGTCTCGCCCGATACGGTCAACCCGGCCACCCTGAGTGCCGACGAATGGCTGGAAAAATCAGAAGAGCACCCGGGTAGCTGGTGGACACACTGGTCCGGATGGTTGGCCAGCCACTCAGGGGCATGCGAGAAACCTGCCAGTCAAACATTGGGCAATGCCCATTATCAACCGCTTGAAGCCGCGCCAGGGCGTTATGTCAAGGTGCGTTCAGCCTAAGGAGACAAAAATGAGTGGAAAAGTAGCGTATGTAACCGGTGGTATGGGGGGGATAGGAACCTCCATTTGCCAGCGTCTTGCCAAAGAAGGTTTTACCGTGGTGGCTGGTTGCGGTCCCAGTCGCGATCACCAAAAGTGGCTTGATGAGCAGGCTGCACTTGGCTACAAGTTTCATGTGTCGGTAGGTAACGTTGCCGATTGGGACTCCACTGTTGAGGCCTTTGAAAAGGTTCGCAATGAAATTGGTCCTATTGACGTCTTGGTCAACAATGCCGGCATTACCCGAGATGGCCTGTTCCGTAAAATGAGCCGTGAAGACTGGCGTGCGGTCATTGATACCAATCTGAACAGTCTGTTCAACGTGACCAAGCAGGTTATCGAGGGCATGATCGAACGCAACTGGGGCCGCATCATCAACATCAGTTCGGTGAATGGGCAGAAGGGGCAGTTTGGTCAAACCAACTATTCGACAGCCAAGGCCGGGATTCACGGTTTTACCATGGCTTTGGCCCAAGAGGTTGCCAGTAAAGGGGTCACGGTCAATACGGTGTCGCCGGGTTATATTGGTACCGAAATGGTGCGTGCGATGCGTGCCGACGTGCTCGAGAAAATTGTCGCAACCATTCCCGTACGCCGTTTGGGTACACCCGAAGAAATCGGTGCCATGGTTGCCTGGATTGCTTCCGACGATGCCGGGTTCGCTACCGGTGCCGATTTCTCGCTTAACGGCGGCTTGCATATGGGCTGACGCCCAACGTATTTATTTTATTTATGGCACAACCCAAAAACCCGTCGGGTCCACGACTAATCAAGAAGTATCCGAACCGTCGTCTTTACGACACCCAGACCAGCGCTTACATTACGTTGGCAGATGTCAAGCAGTTGGTCCTTGGTAATGAAGACTTCCAGGTCGTTGACGTCAAGTCTGGTGAAGATCTGACCCGCAGCATTTTGCTGCAAATCATTCTTGAGGAAGAAACCGGCGGGATCCCCATGTTCTCTGCGCCGGCGTTGTCACAAATCATCCGGTTTTATGGCAATTCCATGCAGGGGGTTATGGGGTCTTTTCTTGAAAAGAACATCCAGGCCTTCATCGAGGTGCAAGAGCGTATGGCCGAACAGTCAAAAAGTCTGTACGGTACGGCTGTAGGCCCCGAAGCCTGGACTCAATTCATGAGCGTGCAGACCCCGGTTTTGCAAACGATGATGAGCAATTACATTGACCAGAGCAAGAATCTGTTCGTGCAAATGCAAGATCAGATGCAAGACCAGACCCGGTCTATTTTTTCAGCATTCCCGTTTGTACCAAACCCGAATACAAACGACCCGGAAACAAAAAAATAATCAGGTGTTTTTTTTGAACGGGCTGTGGTTGACCAATGCTTCGGCGTAGTCATCCACAGCCCGTGTTTCATTGTCGACAAAATCGGCAATGGCATGTGCAAACCGGGGGTCACTGACCCAGTGGGCAGACCAGGTCTTCACCGGCAGCATGCCGCGAGACAGTTTATGTTCGCCTTGCGCCCCACCTTCAAAGACCTTGATGTTATGTTCGATGCACCACGCGATGGCCTGGATGTAGCACGTTTCAAAGTGCAGTCCCGGTATAAATTCGGTGCTTCCCCAATAGCGCCCATAAAGACGTTCGTCTCCCACAATATTCAGCGCGCAGGCGACAGGTTTGTTTCCCCTGACCGCCATGACAAGAAGCAGATTGTCGCGCATGTGTGCATGAAGTTGCCTGAAAAAATCAACGGTCAGGTAGGGCGGATTGCCATGCTCAAGGTAAGTCTGCACGTAGCACGTGTAGAAGAAATCGAGGTCGCCGGATTCAATGGCGTTGCCATGAAGCCATCGGTATGAGATCCCGGCAGCCCGGACCTTTTTGGTGTCTTGACGGATTTTCTTGCGTTTTTCCTGGTTCAGGCTGGTCAGAAAATCATCCAGATCACGGTAGTTCTTGTTGTGCCAATGGAACTGTACGGTTTCCCTGAACATGAAGCCTGCCTCGCGCAGGGCGGCCTGGTCGGTCTCTTCCGGGAACAGGATGTGCAGCGATGAGAGGGTGTTCCGGGCGGCCAGGGCGATCGCAGCGCGTGCCAGTCGGACCCGGTCTTCATGGGTATGAGCCAGCAATCGGGGGCCTGGTACCGGGGTGAAGGGAACTGCACTGAGCAGTTTTGGGTAGTACGCAAGCCCGTGCTGAGTGAAGGCACGGGCCCAGGCATGGTCAAACACATATTCCCCGCGCGAGTGGTATTTGACGTACATGGGCATGGCGCCGCACAAGGCCTGATTTCGCCTCAGCACCAGATAGTGCGGGTCCCAGCCGGTCTCTGCACTGGCGCACCCTGTGCGGTGCAGGGCGTCAAGAAAAGCATGACGCAGCAGGGGGTGCCCGTGTGCCAGGGCATCCCAGCAGTCAGGTGATATATCGTCTAAAGTACGAACCAGTGAAAATTCTTCGGTCACGGTGTGCGCTTTTACGTGTTGAGGCCAGTCTGGCCCGGGTATGTGGCATGCCATTTTAGAGTAAAGGGTCAACCCGTCCGGTGAAGGCACTGGTTTGGCCCGGGTCACAACTATCATGAGTCATAAAATTGCTGTGCTGGTGTTGACAGGCTTTTTGGGGGCCGGCAAGACGACCCTGTTGAACCGCTTGCTGGCCACTGAGGGTGCCGCCGGTTCTCGCAGTGCATTTGAAGCGTCTGCCGCAAGCCGGGTAACCCGCGTTGACCATGATGTCCGTAACGCCGTCGATAGTGACCCGGCTGGTATTGATCCTTCGGGCGTGGTCGTGCTGGTCAATGAGGTGGGGGAAATCGCCCTGGATCATCACCTGATTCGTCATGTCAGTGATCGTGTGGCTATCTTGCCTTCAGGCTGTATCTGCTGCTCGGTAAAGGGCGAGCTGGTCAATGCCTTGCGTGATTTGTTCATGGCGGCGGTACAGCGAAAGATCCGGCCATTCAGTCACGTGATTATTGAAACAACCGGTATTGCCGACCCTTCTGCGGTGCGCTATACCCTTTCGTTTGATCGTTTCCTGGCTGATCGCTATCGATACGCCGGCTGCGTGACTGTGGTTGATGCCGTTCATGTGCAAGACCAGTTTGATCGGCATCCTGAAGTCCAGTCACAACTTGCGTTGGCCGATGGTCTGGTTCTGACCAAGATCGATCAGTGTGCGGGTCCGGATATTGGGCAGGTCGAGACTTGGCTTCTGCGCTTGTTTCCTCAGTCAGAGCATGTGCGTGCGCCAGTCTTGACCAGTCTTGCTGATCTTTTTGCTCTGGGGATGGGGTCGGTGTTCAGGCCGCGCCTGTTTGGCGCTCAAGGTGGGGTGATGCCGTCAGTTGTGCATGGGCCGCTTGACGTGGCGGTCCGGCAATGGGCTGGCCCGGTTACCCGGTCAGCCCTGGTCAAAGCGCTGGCGGCTGCGCTTGAGCGTACTGGTCCTGTGTTACTGCGTTTCAAGGGGGTGTTTTTGCTGGATAACGCAGAGCGCGTGGCCGCTCATGCCGTTCACGGTACGCTTTACCCTCTGGAAACGGTGCTTATCGATACCGATGACGTTCCGGACTGTGCTGTCGTTGCCATTACGCGTGTGGGGGCTGCCCAGGAATTTTTGGCGTTTCTGCATGAGCAGCTGGTGAATGCAGTGGCATAAACGTTCAGGGGCAAACAGGTTGCGGCGCAGTAAGGTGTGCCATATGCCCCCCCGACGTCCGGTTGCTGCCCAGAAAACAAAAAGGCCTGAACCGAAGTTCAGGCCTTTTCAGAAAGCTGGTTGCGGGGGCAGGATTTGAACCTACGACCTTCGGGTTATGAGCCCGATGAGGCTTTCACCACTAAGGGCGGCCACATCCTGGTCAATGGCGAAAAAGCGGGCTTTACCACG
>JAAYID010000262.1 GCA_012744285.1 Alcaligenaceae bacterium | reverse complement strand
GCGGCTTTGCCACCCGGAACGTACAGGCCGACACGGTCGAGCGGTGTGATTTTTTGCCCCAGTACGGTGCCGTCGGCTTCGGTGTACGACCAGCTTTCGGCGCGTTGACGCTCGTGGTAGGCGCGCACGCGCAGGGCGGCGGCTTCGAGCGCGGCACGCTGGTCAGCCGGCAGGCTGTCAAGCGCCGCGTGCCATTCGGATTTTGGAATTTCAAGCGCCGCAACGGATTCGGCCTGAACATGGTCGAACCGCTGCGTAAACCCCAGCAAGGCCTGGTCGCCATGTTCGTGGACCTGCCGGAGAATATCGGCGGTCGTGCGCTCGATGGACTCGTCTTGCGAGGCATCGAAGGCCAGCAACTGGCGCAGTGTGGCTGCGAAGTTTTCTGAGGCGGAACTGAGGCGTTTGATGGACAACATGGTGACCCTGACAGCAAAGGTGAAGCTAATACTATGACAAAAAAGGACAATGGGGTCAAAGCGGCGGGCTGCAAGCCGGCCCGCAGCGGTGCAAAAGCGTGGTTTATTTGTCGGCCGAGGCGTGCGCGAAGGCGTCAATGAGCGGTTGCAACTGGGAGGACCGGGTCTTGAGCGAGGCCTGGTTGACGATGAGGCGCGAGGAAATATCGACGATTTCTTCGACCGCGACCAGATTGTTGGCTTTCAGGGTACCGCCGGTGGACACCAGATCGACGATGGCGTCAGCCAGGCCAACCAGCGGCGCCAGTTCCATGGATCCGTACAGTTTGATCAGGTCAACGTAAACCCCCTTGCGCCCGAAGTGTTCGCGGGCGGCCTGGACGTACTTGGTGGCCACGCGCAGGCGTGAGCCTTGGGCCACGGCAGCCTCGTAGTCAAAGCCCTGGCGCACGGCTACGCACAGGCGGCACTTGGCGATATTCAGGTCAATGGGCTGGTACAGCCCGCCGGGGTGCTGGGCGGCATGTTCGAACAGGACGTCTTTGCCGGCGATGCCGAAGTCGGCAGCGCCGTACTGCACATAGGTCGGCACATCGGACGCTCGTACGATGATCAGGCGCAGGCCCGGGTCGCTGGTGGGCAGGATCAGCTTGCGTGATGACTCGGGGTTTTCAGAGACCTGAACGCCTGCCGCTTCGAGCAGGGGCAGGGTTTCTTCGAAAATACGGCCTTTGGACAAGGCCAGCGTCAGAGGGGCGGCAGCCGTGCTCATGCGGGATCCTGTTTGATGCGTTGGATGTCGGCGCCGATCTGGCGCAGTTTCACTTCCATGTGTTCGTAACCACGGTCAAGGTGGTAGATGCGTTCGATGGTGGTCTGCCCGCTGGCGGCCAGGCCGGCAATGACCAGGCTGGCCGACGCACGCAGGTCAGTGGCCATGACCGTGGCGCCTGACAGTTCGGGGATGCCCTTGACCACGGCGGTGTGGCCGTCGATATCAATGTTGGCCCCCATGCGGCGTAGTTCCTGCACGTGCATGAAGCGGTTTTCAAAGATGTTTTCGGCGATGACTGCGGTGCCATCGGCGATGGTATTCAGGGCCATCAGCTGGGCCTGCATGTCGGTTGGGAAGGCCGGGTATTCGTAGGTGCGAAAGCCGACCGCCTTGGGGCGCTGGTTCATGTGGCCACGAATCCAGTCGGGCCCGCACTCGATGCTGACACCGGCTTCCTGGAGTTTGTCGAGTACTGCGCCCATGGTGTCGGGGGCGGCATGGCGCAGGGTGATGTCGCCGCCGGCGGCGCCGACGGCGCACAGGAACGTGCCGGCCTCGATACGGTCGGCCACGATGCGGTGCTTGGCGCCATGCAGACGCTCAACGCCGTCAATAATGATGCGGTCGGTGCCGTGGCCCTGGATGCGTGCCCCCATTTTGATGAGCAGTTCGGCCAGGTCGGTGATTTCGGGCTCGCGCGCCGCGTTTTCCAGAATGGTGCGGCCTTCGGCCAGAACAGCCGCCATGAGCAGGTTCTCGGTGCCGGTGACCGTGACCATGTCGGTACGAATGGTGGCGCCTTTCAGGCGCTTGGCGCGGGCAATGACAAAGCCGTGCTCGATACGGATTTCGGCCCCCATGGCGGTCAGGCCTTTGATGTGCTGATCAACCGGGCGTTGGCCGATGGCGCAACCGCCGGGCAGGCTGACGCGCGCTTCACCGAAACGGGCCAGCAGCGGGCCCAGCACCAGGATGGATGCGCGCATGGTCTTGACCAGCTCGTAAGGGGCTTCGAGGCTGGTGACGTTGGCGGCGTTCAGGGTCAGTTCGGCCGGGTTGCCCCATTGGCTTTGCACGCCCATTTGCGCCAGCAGCTTCAGGGTGGTGCTGATGTCTTTGAGCGACGGCACATTGGACAGGTGCAGTGTGTCGGCGGTGAGCAGGCTGGCGCACAGGATGGGCAAGGCGGCATTCTTGGCGCCCGAGATGACAACTTCGCCGTGCAGGCGGTTGCCGCCGGTAATGATCAGTTTATCCATTCGGGTTGGCGTTGTATTCGGCGGGAGTCAGGGTGCGCATCGACAGCGCGTGGATTTCGGCCTTCATGCGGTCTCCCAGGGCTTTGTAAACCAGCTGGTGGCGCGCGATCAGGCGCTTGCCCTCGAATTCGGGGCTGACAATAACGGCTTCGAAGTGTGAGCCGTCGCCTTCGACTTCAATGTGTTCGCAGTTCAGATTGTCGAGAATGTATTGGCGTACTTCGTGTGGGGTAGGCAGCATGATGATTAGTTCCGCAGTTTGTAGCCGCTGGCCAGCAGACGCAAGGTGTACCAGGCCAGTACAACAAAAACGCCGGCCACAACGGCCAGGCTGGTCCAGGGCGAGACGTCAGATACCGAGAAAAACCCGTACCGGAAGCCGTCGATTGTGTAGAAAATGGGATTGTAGTGCGAGACGGTTTGCCAGAACGGGGGCAGGCTGTGGATGGAATAGAACACGCCCGACAAAAAGGTGGCCGGCAGGATCAGGAAGTTCTGGAAGGCCGCCAGCTGGTCGAATTTTTCAGACCAGAGCCCGGCAATGATGCCCAGTGCGCCCATGATGCCGCATGAAAAAATGGCGAAGACCAGTACCCAGCCCGGGTTGACAGGCATTAACGGGATGAAGAACATGCCCACCAGCCAGACGCACACCCCAACGGCCAGCCCGCGGAAAATGGCGGCGATCAGGTAGGCCGCGAAGAACTCGCGATGCGAAATGGGGGGGAGCAGCACAAACACCAGGTTGCCGGTGATACGGCTTTGGATCAGTGACGACGAGGGGTTGGCAAAAGCATTTTGCAGCATGCTCATCATCATCAGGCCGGGGATCAGGAACGAGGTATAGGGCAGTGTGCCGTAGACCTGCACCCGGCCTTCAAGGACGTGGGCAAAGACCAGCAGATACAGCAGGGCGGTCAGGACGGGTGCGGCGACGGTCTGGAAACCAACCTTCCAGAACCGCATGATTTCTTTCCAGACCAGTGTGGGAAACCCGGAGCCGAGGTCTTGGCGAGGCGTGAGAATGGGTGTTGTCATTGAGCCCCCGTAGTGTCTTCGGTGTTCATGATGCGCACAAAGGCATCTTCAAGGTCGCTGCCGCCAAAGCGTGCCAGCAGGCCCTGGGTGGTGTCCAGGGCGACGATCCGGCCGCGCTTGAGCATGGCAATGCGGCCGCACAGTGCCTCGGCTTCTTCAAGGTAGTGGGTGGTCAGCAAAATGGTGTGACCTTCTTTGTTCAGGCGTGAGATGAATTCCCACAAGGTGCGACGCAGGTCGACGTCGACGCCGGCGGTAGGTTCATCAAGAATGATGACGGGGGGACGATGGACCAGCGCCTGCGCCACCAGCACCCGGCGTTTCATGCCGCCCGACAGGGCACGCATGTTGTTGTTGGCTTTGTCGGACAGCCCCAGGTTATGCAGGATTTCGTCAATCCAGTCGTCGTTCTTGTGCAGCCCGAAATAACCGGATTGCAGGCGCAGGGTTTCGCGTACGGTAAAGAACGGGTCGTATACCAGTTCTTGCGGTACCACACCCAGCGAGCGGCGGGCCTCTTTGTAATCGGTGATGACGTCGTGGCCGCATACTTTGGCGGTGCCCGAAGTGGCGTGGGCCAGACCGGACAGGACGGAAATCAGGGTGGTCTTGCCCGCCCCGTTCGGCCCGAGCAAGCCGAAGAATTCGCCGGGTTCAACCGACAGGCTGACATCGTTCAGGGCCTGGAAACCCTGGCGCTTGTTGCCACCACCCAGCAGGTCGCGCAGACCGCGACGGCGGGGTGGATAGATTTTTGAGACGTGATCGAGAGAAAGAGCGGACATGAGACACAAAAAAGTGATGGGGCCCGCAGGCCCCGAGGCATAACGCTGGTTAGCGTTGGTTCCGGTCATTCAGGGCCTTGATGAGCCCGTCAATGCCGGTTTGCGTGATCTGTTGGGCAAACTGGTTGCGATAATTCTGGATCAGCCAGATGCCTTCAACGTTAAGGTCGTAGATGCGCCAGCCTTCTGCGGTTTTTTCAAGACGGTAGTCTACGCCAATCGAGGGGCCGTTGCTGCGTGACATGCTGGTGCGCACGACAACGTCATCGGCCTGAACGTCGCCACGAAACGGCAAAGGGGTGATGGACGAGACGCTGTCAGCCTGGCGCAGGGCACCGCTGTAGGTGCGAATCAGGGTGCCTTTGAATGCTTCGACCAGGTCAGCCTTCTGTTGTGCGGTGGCCTGGCGCCAGTAACGCCCTGCGGCCAGTTGGGTGGTTTTTTCGAAGTTGACATAGGGCAGGACGTACTGGTTGACCAGTTCGTTGAGCCGTACGATATTGCCGTTCTTGGCTTCAGGCTCTTTTTTGAGCGCTTGAAGCGCATTGTCAGCGACGACCTGCACAAAATCGTTGGGTGGCGCTTTGGTGTTGACGGGCTGCTGCGCGCTTGCTGCCGCGACGTTCAGCCCCAGGCCTGCACCCAGCAGTGCAGTAGCGGCCAGGGTGCGGAACTGTTTGTGTGCAAACGCAAAAAACTTGAACATGGATACTTCCTTGGAATGCTTGCGGGTGGCCGGTAAGCCGTTGTTTATTGACCGGCCGGTTTTGCCGGCGCGGCAGGTGCATCGTCGTCGATGCTGTAATCGGGCACGCTGAGGGCTTTGTCGTTGATGGGCAGACCGTCACGGGTGGTGTCAGCGGCATCGACGTAACGGCCTTCAACCAGGGCCTGGCGGCGCTGGATGTAGGCATCACGAATGAAGCTGTAGCGATCAAGGGCGATTTCGTCGACCATGCGATCGGCGGGCAGCAGACGGGCGCGCAAATCGACCACGGCCAGTGCCAGGATGCTGTTGCGCAGGGGGATGTTGTCGATTTCGAAAATGGGCGCATAAGGCGGCGAGATGTCGATGGCGAACCAGGCGGCCGTGCTGATGCCGTCGCGTACCGAACTGGAACCCAGGAACGGCAGGATCAGGTAAGGGCCGGAGTCAAAGCCCCAGACGCCCAGTGTGACGCCAAAGTCGTTGATGATGCGTTGCGAACCGTTCATGGAGGCGACATCGATACAGCCGCCCAGGCCCATGGTGGTATTGAACAGGACGCGACCAAACATGTTGATGCCGTCGTGGGCACGACCTTGCAGGAAGCTGTTGAACGATGACCAGACGTCTTGCAGGTTGTTGAAAATGCCGCTGACGCAGGTGCGTGCCGGCTTGGGTACGACGGTTTCGTAGCCTGTGGCAATAGGTTTGAGCAGCGCACGGTCTACGGTATCGTTAAACGCGAACATGCTGCGGTTGTAGCTTTCCCAAGGGTCTTGCGGCACCGGGTTGGTGACGTTGGCGCAACCCGCAATGACGGCGCTGAGGGCCAGCACAGGAACAACTTTGCCCAGGCGATGGCTGGTAAATTTTTTGAAGATGTTTTTCATGTCGGGTGCTTTCGTGTTGTGTGACGCCACGTGCTTTCAGGCCGACAGGGCTTGGGCAACAGTGGCGTTCCTGCGTTCGGGATGATGGCTTTGCTGTAGGGGGTTCTGGTCAGGGCGATGCCGGGGCGCCGGCGTCTTCGCCGCCTTTGTCACTGGCTGAACTATACAAAAATTTGCTGATTAATTCTTCGAGGACAACAGCGCTTTGCGTGTACTGGATGGTGCTGCCGCTGGCCAGCATTTTGTCGTCACCGCCCGGAGTCAGGCCGATGTATTGTTCGCCCAGCAGGCCGGAAGTCAGAATCGAGGCGGAGCTGTCGGCCGGAAACTGGAATTGCGACTCGAGATCAAGGGTGACCACGGCCTGGTAGCGTTCGTTGTCGAAGGACAATGCGGCGACACGACCCACCACGACCCCGCTGCTTTTGACCGGCGCGCGCACCTTGAGACCGCCCAGGTTGTCGAAGTGGGCCTGAACCTTGTAGGTCGGGGCAAACGAGAACGAGCTGAGGTTGCCGGCGCGCAGGGCCAGAAATGCCAGGGCAATGATGCCCAGCAACACAAAGAGACCTACCCAGAAGTCGGTTTTGTCACGCGTCATGATGTTTCCGTTAAGTGCTGAACATGAGGGCGGTAAGCAGGAAGTCGAGCCCAAGAACCACGAGGGCGCCGCTGACCACTGTGCGAGTGGTGGCGCGGGCGACGCCCTCGGGGGTGGCTTTGGCCGTCCAGCCCTCGTACAAGGCGATCAGGGTGACCGCGATGCCAAAAATAATGCTTTTTATAACGCCGTTGGCGACATCTTTGAAGACATCAACCCCGTCTTGCATTTGTGACCAGAAGGCGCCCGGGTCAATGCCGATAAGCAGTACGCCGACCACCCAGCCGCCGATGATGCCGACCATGGAAAAAACGGCGGCAAGAACCGGCATGGCGATGACGCCGCCCCAGAAGCGGGGGACCAGAACGCGCCGGACAGGGTCGACTGCCATGACTTCCATGGCGGCCAGCTGTTCGCCCGCTTTCATGAGGCCGATTTCGGCAGTAAGCGAGGTGCCCGCCCGACCGGCAAACAGCAAGGCGGTGACCACCGGCCCAAGTTCGCGGGTGAGTGACAGGGCAACCAGCAGCCCGAGGGCTTCTTCGGAGCCGTAGCGGTTCAGGGTGTAGTAGCCCTGCAGGCCCAGCACGAAACCGACAAACAGCCCGGAAACGGCAATGATGAGGAGCGAGTAGTTGCCGATGAAGTGGACTTGTTGTGAAACCAGGCCAAAGCGTTTCAGGGCGCTGCCGCTGCGGGCCAGAATGGCCATGAACAGCCGGGTAATGGCCCCCAGACTGAGGATGGACTCACGAAGGTGCCGGCCGATGCCGCGGATGAACGCAAACGGGTTCATGAGCGTTTCCCCTGTTGGTCGAGCCAGTGCTGGAAGGCGGGGGTTTCGGGGTAGTGAAACGCAATCGGGCCGTCAGGCTGGCCTTTCAGGAACTGCACAATGTAAGGGTCGGTGGATTCGGACATTTGTGCGGGCGAGCCGCTGGCCAGCAGCTTGCCCTGGCCCACGATGTAGACCTGGTCGGCAATGGCGAACGAGTCAGGGACATCGTGGGTAATCAGAATGGAGGCGCAGTTGAGGCGGTCGGTAAGGTCGCGGATGAGACGCGCCGTGATGCCCAGCGAGATGGGGTCAAGCCCGGCAAAGGGCTCATCG
>JAAYID010000026.1 GCA_012744285.1 Alcaligenaceae bacterium | reverse complement strand
CGGTTACGGCTGCGTCATTGAAACCATGGCAGGCGAAAGACCAGGGTCGGCGCAAAGGCCGTGCCCCGGCCGCAGGTCGTTCCGGTAATCGCAGCGTTACATCCATGGCCAAGCGCCTGTTACGCCTGTTGGTTGCGCATCCAGAGCTTGTGGAGACACTGGGTGATCAGCAGCTTGAAACTTTGGCGCGAGTTCCCAATCTAACTCTTGTCAGGGATTTGATTGCATTGATCAGTGACTCCGGGGCTCGTCATGCCGGTGCGTTGCTCGAAGCGGCTGAGCCAGGCTCTGATCTGGCGGCGGTGCTGTCCGATCTCGGGGCTGACCTGCTGGGTCACGATGACTTGCCTGATCCGAAGTCAGAGTGGAACGATGCCTTGCACAAGCTAGAGCTTGATCTGATCAAGACCGAGCAGTCCCAGCTGATTGCCGAAGGGCTTAAAGACGCCGCATCGCGCGAGCGCTACCAGTTGCTGGGCAAGCGGCTGGCACAGCTTGGGCGTGCTTGAAGCGGGTGTTTGAACAACACTGTTGAAAATACTTAACTGCGGTAAAATAAAAGGTTTTATATCGTCTTTAATTGCATGAACTGTAACCCGGGCTTTGCTGCCCCGATGGTTGGTGGCCTTTTTTACCCTGTAACCCAAAGCTTGGTCAGGGCAATCTTTTCTGGCATCAAACCAGCGGCGGCGGTCTGACCGGGCCTGTTCGTGCACTAAAGATATGGTTTTTCCCTGCAATTTCCGTTGGTAAATTTTGCCAGCGGGTTTAATTGCGTCTACGGAAGCGACTATGACAAAAGCGACTGATCAGACCCTGAATGCGGCAGAAGACTCTGTCAAAAAGACGAAAACGATGGCGGCTACAAAAACCGCTGCCAAAACGTCTGTAGCGACAGGGGCTGTGAAAAAGGCAGCCAAAAAAACCACGGCACGCAAGACGGCGGCTGAGGCCGAATCATCTGACGATTTTGATTTCGACGATGATCTCGCCCCCGAGCCCAAAAAGCGCAAGGCACGTACGCCGACGGGCCGTCGTCCTGGCCGTCCGGCCAAAGCCGCCAATAATGACAGCTCGCCGTTCGACGATGGTGACATCGATATCGAAGCCGAAGTCATTCCCGAACTCAAGCCGATTTCCAAGCGCGGCGGCAAGCGTGGCAAGGGTGACAAAGATGTGCCGACCCGCAGCCAGCTGACGCCTGAAGAACAAGAGGCCCGTCGCAACCGGCTGAAGGTTCTGATCAAGCTGGGTAAAGAACGTGGCTACCTTACGTATGGCGAAATCAACGACCATCTGCCCGATGATCTGGTCGATGCTGAAGCGATCGACGGCATCATCAGCACGTTCAGCGACATGGGTATTTCGGTCTACGACCAGGCCCCTGATGCCGAATCGCTGCTGCTGAACGACAACGCACCCGTTGCGTCCAGCGATGACGATGTCGAAGACGAGGCGGAAGCCGCACTGACGACGGTAGATTCCGACTTTGGTCGCACCACCGACCCCGTGCGTATGTATATGCGCGAAATGGGTACGGTTGAGCTGCTCACACGGGAAGGCGAGATTGAAATTGCCAAGCGTATCGAAGATGGCCTCAAGCACATGGTCATGGCGATTGCCGCGTGTCCGACAACCGTCAACGAAATCCTGGGCCACATCCAGCGCGTGCGCGATGGTCAGGCACAAATCGACGAAGTGGTCGATGGCCTGATCGACGAGGAAGGTGAAGAGTATGCCGGTTCTGGCGTCTCGGGTGACGAGGACGACGGCCCCGCAGGCGGCATGAGCAGCAAGCAGCTTGAACTGTTACGCACCAAGTCGCTCAAGAAGTTTGATCTGGTCGGTCAGTGGTTCGAAAAAATGCGTCGTGCGTTTGAAACCGAAGGCTACCATTCCGAAGCGTATCAGCAGGCCCAGCAAGCCATCCTCGATGAGTTCATAGGTATTCGCTTTACCGCGAAAATGGTCGAAAAACTGGCCGATACCTTGCGTGATCAAGTCGCTGAAGTTCGCAAGCTGGAACGCGAAGTGCTGGGTATCTGTGTCGACCGTGCCGGTATGCCACGCGCGCATTTCATCAAGGTGTTTCCGGGCAACGAAACGAATCTCGAATGGGTCATGTCCGAAGTGGCTGCGGGTCACGCGTATTCTGAAACACTCGAGCGCCACGTCCCGGCGGTGCAAGAGACACAGCAAAAACTCATTGATCTTCAGTCCAGTGTCGTGTTGCCACTGAAAGATCTCAAAGATGTCAACAAGCGTATGGCGACCGGCGAGGCCAAGGCTCGCAAGGCCAAGCGCGAAATGACCGAGGCCAACCTGCGTCTGGTGATCTCCATTGCCAAGAAGTACACCAATCGTGGCTTGCAGTTCCTTGACCTGATTCAGGAAGGCAATATCGGGCTCATGAAGGCGGTTGACAAGTTCGAGTACCGCCGCGGCTACAAGTTCTCGACCTATGCCACCTGGTGGATTCGTCAGGCCATTACGCGTTCCATTGCCGATCAGGCCCGTACCATTCG
>JAAYID010000261.1 GCA_012744285.1 Alcaligenaceae bacterium | reverse complement strand
GGGTGGCCGTTTTCCAGGGTGACGCGAAAGCGCGAGTCGGGCAATACTTCGGTTACCGAGCCGGTCATTTCAAGCAATTCTTCTTTTGCCATACGTACAATTTCCTTATAAAAATAATTCTTGCCGCCATGCTTTGCGCAAGACGTGCTGTGGCAGGCCCCACCAGGGGCAACCGTTAATGAAACGGGTTACATGCAAGCGCAGCCAGATGCTGCGAAGAGCAGGTGCACGCGGTGTGGCACCCAAATTGACAGCAAAGCCACCGCGAGGGTACTTGCGCTTTGCCAATTGAATGTTGCCCCAGGGGCAGCTACCTCTGAAGGGTAACGTGACGGCTTGATGAAGTCAAGGAAAACCCTAGTATATTCAGGGGTCTGGCCCCGATTTGGGGCCAGTTGTTGTATTTGGGGGCAGCTTCAAGGCAGGTCTTCGGGTATGCCCCCAGGTTGCCTGCATCGTTGGCGCAGGGCCAACGGCAGTATTTATAACATTCGATCAGTGATGTGCGTGTCGCCTTTGAGGTAATGGCGGATGGCGAAAAAGATATGGCCCACAATCATAATCAACAGGAGGTAACCCAGTATTTTGTGGAAGTTGCTGCCCAGATCAATCATCCACTGGATTTTCTGGCTTTCTTCAAAGCCTTGCATGATGGTCATGCCAAAGGCCTCGAATTTTCGCCCCGAACCATATTGGCGAAACAGGGCAACGGCTGGAACGACCAGCATCAGCACATACAGAGCCAGATGACCCAGCCCGGCTGCCATGCTGTCGGCTGGAGGGCGGCGTTTCAGGTTCAGCAGCCCCCACACTGCCCTAATGAGAATAAGCACCATCAGGACAAGCCCGACTGGCTTGTGCGTCCCCCAGAAGAATTCATCAATGGCGGTGTCTTCAAACAGCATATGGGCTAATGCTGAAGTGAATTGCCAGGCGAACAGCAGGGCCATGCCCCAATGCAGGACGCGGGTGACCAGGCCATATTTTTCAGCAGAGTCACGGACAGAAGTGGATGATTGCATAAATGAGTTTCCAGGAGTTGAACCGCTGTAAACCATAATGAATTTGAAAGCGGTCGTCCAGTGAATTATTGGTGGCAGCCAGATAGGCAGATGGTGAAGGGTCAGTGCGGCAGAGCATTGAATTTGTCAACTGGGCGAATGGGTCAGCCGGTCAGCTTGACGTCGAACGTACGGATGTCGTCGAGCGCTTCCTGTGCGGCACGCCGTCCTTCGGTAATGGCCTCTTGGGCCCGGTGAAAGTCCATCAGGCCCAGGTGCGACAGGCGCGGCGTGATAACGACATGCGGGGGTTCGCCCACCATGCGGCTGCGGGTGATACGCTCTTGCATGATGTTGATACTGGCCGCCACCACATCGAGCATCGACGGTATTTCAAGGTGCGGTTCGTTTGTATCGTTGCCAGCAAAATCGGGGAGCAGGGCGCTGAGGTTGTTCTGCAGCTTGTCGAGCCAGTTATTGGCGTGGATCTCGGGTGATTCAGGAAGGCGGGCTTGCGTTGCTACAGGTGTCGGGCGGCGCAGGTGGCGCCCGAGTAAATCAGAATTCAGATCGACGGCGATCAGGATGTCGGCCCCCATGGCGCGTGCCAATGATACCGGTACCGGGTTGACCAGGCCTCCATCGACCAGAATCTGCCCATTGTGGCGTACGGGGGCAAATAGGGCCGGCAACGCAATAGAGGCACGTACGGCGTTCAGGGTATTGCCCGATCGCAGCCAGACCTCGGTTCCACCGTACAACGAGGTGGCGACGGCACCAAAGGGCAGGTCAAGTGCTTCTATGTTGCGGTCGAGGAAGCGTTGCCGGAAAAATGCCATCAGGCGTTCACCCTTGAGCACCCCGCCCGTCCAGGTCAGGTCCATGAAGGACACCACATCGCGCACCGACAGGGTACGCACCCACTCATCCAGCGCATCAAGCCGACTGTTGGCATAGACTGCGCCGACCAGGGCACCGATGGAGGTGCCGCAGACAATGTCCACATGCAGGCCGGCGTCACGCAGGGCTTGTATAACCCCGATGTGGGCCCAGCCCCGCGCCGCGCCGCTGCCCAGGATCAGGCCCACTTTCGGGCGATAACGCGTCGGGTTCGTCATTAGGGCAAGACCCCTTTCACGATCAGTACCTCGCGCAGCATATCGAGCCGTTCGACCGGATCGTCGGTTTTGAGCAGAACGGCTTTTTGGGTGGGCGGCAAGGGCAGAAGCTCGGCCCAGCGATTGGCCACCCAGGCACAATTGTCAAGACGCCAGGGGGCGTGGATGGGCATGGCCTGTGCCGGAACGTTATCACGCTGTAATTGGGCAATGACATCTGACAACGCGTCGGCACAATCTTTCAGGTCGACGGGTACGGGTGTGTCGGGTTCAGGGGGGCAGACGGTGACATCGGCGACCCATAAACCGGCCAGTGCTTGTTCAACGCTGTTGATGCGGAATCGTTGCGTACCGGTACACCGGACCTGGATCAGCCCTGCGGGACCCGAGCCGTCGTCAATACGTTCGGGTACTGCCAATGTGCCGGCGTCGACAAAGGTTTCCTTTACCCCGGGCCGACGCACTTCGGTACCGGTGGTCAGGGCGACCACGCCGAAAGGAGTGCCATTGTCAAGGCAGGCCTTGATCATGTTGAGATAGCGGACCTCGAAGAGGTTAAGGTAGATGACCCCATCGGGGAGCAGGGCGCGACCCAGCGGAAAAAGTGGCAGTGTTTGCATACGGACAATGATGCCACAACACAGGTTTGCCAGCGGCATATAACCGTTGCGCAGTGCCATGCAGTGCATGCAATTTAAACTATAGATTGCATTGATAACTATATTTTCGTATAGTCACCTCAAAGGCGGCCTTGACCGTCGTACAGATAATATTCAGGAGACAGCAATGAACCAGCCTCTGCCCCCGGCAGCTGCGCTGTTCGCGACGCCTGCCGTAAAGGTAACGCATCGCGACGATGGCGCCACACTTGTACAGAACCCTGTTCCGCTCGAGCCCTATGCCCGTTGTGTGGGCGAGTATCTTGAGTATTGGGCTGAACACGCACCCGATCGCCCCTTCATGCTGGAGCGCAGCCCTGCGGGTTTGTGGGTGGGTGTGACTTACCGGCAAGCGCTGGACAAGGTCCATCGAATCGGGTCCTGGTTGCTCAAATTGGGGTTGCGCCCTGGTCAGCCCGTCTGTGTGCTGTCTGACAATCAGGTGAACCATGGCGTACTGATGCTGGCGGCCATGCACGTGGGTATCCCGTACTCCGGTATTTCTCCGGCGTATTCGTTGCTTTCCCAAGACCACGCCAAGCTTAAAAATCTGGTGCAGCGTATCAATCCGGGTGTTATTTACGTGGGTGGGGCCGGTCGTTTCAAGGCCGCGTTGAAGGCGATTGACGGGTTGCATGGGGCGAAGCTGGTGGTGGCCGATGAAGATGAGTTGCCCAACGCCGATGCCTTGCATTTCTCTGACATGCTGGTCGAGGCGGACATGGCGGCCGTGCACAAGGCTTATGCCGCGATTACGACGGATACGGTCGCAAAAATTCTGTTCACTTCAGGTTCGACGGGTTACCCCAAGGGGGTGGTCAACCCGCAGCGCATGTTGTGTTCCAGTTTTCAGGCCAAGCGACAGGTCTGGCCGTTTCTGGCCGAACAGTCGCCGGTGCTGCTTGATTGGCTGCCCTGGAATCACACGTTTGGGGGCAATCATAATTTCAACATTATTCTGGGCAATGGCGGCACGTTTTATCTTGATGGTGGCAAGCCGGTTCCCGGCCTGTTCGACACCACGGTCAATAACCTGCGCGAAGTGGCTCCCACGTTGTATTTGAACGTGCCCAAGGCGTTCGACATGCTGGTACCGGCGTTGCGCGAAGACGCGGCATTACGCCGTAATTTCTTTTCAAAGTTACAGGTCATTTTTTATGCGGCGGCAGCGTTGCCGCAGCATCTGTGGGACGGCCTGATGGAATTGTCTCGCCAGGAGCTTGGCTACGCTGTACCGTTGGTGACTGCCTGGGGGTCGACCGAAACATCACCCTTGGCGACCGATTGCCACTTCCAGGCCGATCGCTCCGGGGTCATTGGTGTACCTGTACCCGGCGTAACCCTGAAGCTGGTACCTAATGGCGACAAGACCGAGGTGCGTGTCAAGGGCGCGAATGTCACGCCGGGGTATTTCGAGCAACCGGAAGATACGGCCAAGGCGTTCGACGAAGAAGGGTTCTACAAGATCGGAGACGCGGTCAAGTTTGCTGATCCCGACCGCCCTGAAGCCGGTCTGGTGTTCGATGGCCGGGTGTCTGAAGACTTTAAATTGATGAGCGGCACCTGGGTCAGCGTGGGTACCGTTCGTGTCAAGGGTGTCGAGCATTTGGCTCCCGTGGCCCAGGATATTGTCGTAACGGGTCATGGCCGCAACTCGGTCGGTTACCTTATTTTCCCGAATGTTCCGGCCTGCCGGCGCCTGGCAGGGCTGGCTGATGAGGCCGATGTTTCCACCGTGCTGTCTCATCCGGCTGTTCGCGAGCGAGTCAAGGCGGGGCTGGATGCCCTGCATGCCACCAGCAAAGGCAGTTCCACCCATGCCGACCGTGCCTTGCTGATGGCTGCCCCCCCTTCGGTGGATGCCGGTGAAATCACCGACAAGGGGTATATCAATCAGTCGGCATCGTTGCGCCAGCGCGCGGCGCTGGTCGAGGCGCTGTACGCCGACGAGCCCGGTCCGGATGTGATTCTTCTGTAGCCGGGGAGCAGCGGTGAACGCGACTCGCGAACAACTTGACGATGCCGCAGGGCTGTCACGCCGCCTGGGGCAGCGGGTACGTTCGGCCCGTGCCGCACGGGCCATGACGCTCAAGCAACTGGCGACCGAATCGGGCATCTCCATGCCGTATTTGTCCCGGGTTGAACGGGGCGACGGCAATGTATCGATTGCCGTGCTGGGCCGTCTGGCCGGGGCGTTGAATGTATCCATTGACGTGCTGTTGTCCGATCACGAGCGCCTTGGTCCCGACTATGTCTTGATTGTTGAAATGCTCAAGCGACAGCCGTCCGATAGCTTGCGCCGTATTCGTGGCTGGCTGGTATCGCAGCTTGAGCATAAGCCGCCATTGCCCCATGCCGGTTCGTCTCAGCGTATTGCCCTGACAGGGTTGCGCGGTGCCGGCAAGTCCACGTTGGGTCCGGCATTGGCTGCCGCCCTGGACATGCCGTTTGTCGAACTGAATACAGAAGTGATCCAGGCGGCAGGCATGTCGATCAATGAAGTGTTTTCCATTTATGGCCAGGCGGGGTACCGGCGTCTTGAGCGTCAATGCCTTGAGCAGGTTATTGACCGTTACCCGAGGGTGGTGCTGGCCACCGGGGGCGGCATTGTGGCTGAGCCCGCCACGTACGAGCTTTTGCTGCATTCATTTTTCACTATCTGGCTGCATGCAACGCCGGATGTGCATTTTCGCCGTGTCATGGCCCAGCACGATGTGCGCATTGCCACGCCACAGTTGCGTGATGAGGCCATGGCCAACATTGTCAGCGCCTTGACGGCGCGACGTAATTTGTACGCATTGGCGCATGCCGATATCGATACCACGCTGCTGGATGGTGCTGCGGTGCGCAACAGAGCGCTGCAGCTGGTTCAGCCGCAGGTGTGTTCAACCGAAAAAGGGGTTTTTTCATGAGTGTTTCTTCGCGTGACATCAAGACGGTGGCCGTGGTCGGTACCGGAGTTATCGGTGCCAGTTGGGCTGCCTATTTCCTGGCGCAGGGCTTGTCTGTGCGTGCCACTGACCCCGGCCCTGATGCGCAGGCCCGTTTGATGCAGGCCATTGATTCACTGTGGCCCAGCCTGGAAAAAATCGGTCTGGCTGCGGGGGC
>JAAYID010000260.1 GCA_012744285.1 Alcaligenaceae bacterium | reverse complement strand
GCTTATGATTATGCCGCCTGCCGGAAGCTGCATATGCTGCCTGGCAAGGGCTTTGCAGGCACAAGTCGGCATAATCCGGGAGGCGGCATAACCACATTTATGCCGATCACGGCATAAGCGCAGTTACTGCCAGTCGGGTCAGATCATGACCGCCGCCAGCGTTATTCAAAAAGCGAAGGGCCCGTTATCGCGTGAAGAGGTTCTGAACGAAATGTCGGGCAACCTCTGCCGCTGCGGTACCTATAACCAGGTTGCCGCTGCCGTGGTCAACGCACAAAAAGCCCTGTCTTAAGGAGAACCGCATGACGATTCAATCAATTTCACGTCGTTCGTTTCTGGTGGGCAGTGGCACAGCCATGGTCGGTGTCATGCTGGGCGGTGGCGGTATTGCCTCGTTGGCCCAAGCGGCCGAACAGGCGGGTACTTCCGCGGGCTTCAGCCCCGTAGCGTGGGTCAGTATTTCGCCTGACAACACGACATTGATTTATTCTCCTGCCGCCGAAATGGGGCAGGGCACGATGACATCAATTCCTGCCATTCTGGCCGATGACATGGAGCTGGACTGGTCGCTGGTGCGCGTCGAGCAATCGCCCAGCGTGGCCAAACTGTTTGGCAACCCGAAGTTTGGCGGGGGCATGGTGACCGGTTCCTCGCGTACCGTTGTCGGTTACTACGAGGTCATGCGTCTGGCCGGGCTGCAGGCCAAGCTGGCGCTTGTGAACCTGGCGGCCCAGGCCTGGGGTGTTCCAGCAACTGAAGTTGTGGCCGAGAAAAGTGTGCTCAAGCATGCGGCCAGCAATCGACAAATGACCTATGGCGAGGCTGCAGCACAAGCCAAGGGTCCGGTCGAGGCCCCTGCCGTCGATAAAAGCATGCTCAAGCCCATGTCGCAATTCAAGATCATCGGCACCGACCAGCCGCGCGTTGACTTGCCGGCCAAATCGAATGGCACGGCCCGGTTCGGTATTGATTTCCGTATGCCCGGCATGGTCTGGGCGTCGGTGTTGTATACCCCGGTTCAGGGCGACAAGCCCGAGTCGGTTGATGATGCCGCCGCGCGTGCGGTCAAGGGTGTCAAAGACGTTGTCAAACTGCCGTTTGGTGTGGCCGTCGTCGCCGATTCGTTCGCCACCGCGCGCAAAGCGCGCGATTTGCTGAAAGTGACCTGGACGACCTCGTCGCCCTCGCGCGGGTATGACAGTGACGTCGTGCTCAAAGACTTCGTGACCAAGGCCGAGAATGTCGGCGAGGCCGGCGATGTCTGGCATGCCCAGGGCGATGCCGCCGCCGCGGTCAAGGGGGCCGCCCGTACCATTGCCGCCACCTACACCACTGAGCACGTGGCCCAGTGCACGATGGAGCCGATGAACTGCACGGCCCGGGTCGATGGCGACAAGATCGAGGTGTGGGTTCCGTCACAGTCGGCCAGCATTGTGGTGGGAACGCTGGCGGCAGTGGCCGGTTTCAAACCTGAAAACATCACGGTCAACCTGACGCTTCTGGGCGGTGGTTATGGTCGTCGTGTCGAGGCCGATTACACCATCGAGGCCGCGTTGTTGGCCAAAGCCATGCCGGGCGTGCCGGTACATGTCATCTGGACTCGCGAAGATGATTTCCAGCGTTCGCGCGGCCGCCCATTGACGGCGCAGCATCTGGTTGCGGCACTGGACGACAAGGGCAAGCTGGTGGGGTGGCATCATCGTGTGGTCTCGGAAGGTATTTATGCGCGCGTTAACCCGAAAGCCTATGCCGGTGCGGGCAACAAAGACGCACCTGTCATGGAGGCGGCCGATACCATCTACGATAT
>JAAYID010000259.1 GCA_012744285.1 Alcaligenaceae bacterium | reverse complement strand
TTGACACAGAGCCGGCGTCAACGCCCGAAGTCCCGGGTGCGTCCAATCTGGCGACGCATTCATTGGCGGATACAGTCTCTGCTTCACCCGACAAGGCCGCCGATGCATCGGCGCGCAAAAAAGTGGCCAGCGACAAGCGTGGCGCCGATTCACGATTGATTCGTGTCCAGGCCGACAAGCTGGACCAGCTGATCGACCTGGTTGGTGAACTCGTGATCGCCGGGGCCTCTGCCAGCCTTTTGGCGCGTAAAAGCGGTCAGGCCCATCTTATGGAAGCCAATTCGGTACTTTCCAGACTGGTGGAAGATATCCGTGACTCTGCCTTGCAGTTGCGCATGGTGCAGATTGGCGAGACGTTCAACCGGTTCAATCGGGTGGTTCGTGATACTGCGCGCGAACTGGACAAGGATATTGAACTGGTGATTACCGGTGCCGACACCGAACTGGATAAGTCAGTTGTTGAAAAAATCGGTGATCCACTGATGCATTTGGTACGCAATGCCATGGATCACGGTCTCGAGTTGCCCGAGAAACGCCTTGCTGCCGGCAAACCTGCACGGGGGCGACTTGAACTGAATGCCTATCATGATTCAGGCAGTATCATCATTGAGGTTATTGATGATGGCGCGGGTATCAATGCTGAACGGGTCGAAGCCAAGGCCATTGAGCGTGGTCTGATTCCTGCAGGGCATACGCTCAGCGAACAAGAGCTTGTCAACCTCGTTTTCGAGGCGGGTTTCTCTACGGCTGATTCCGTCAGTAATTTGTCGGGCCGGGGTGTGGGTATGGATGTTGTACGGCGTAATATCCAGGCCCTGCGTGGCAGCGTCGAGGTTCGGACGTGGGCCGGGCAAGGTTCATGTTTCACCATCCGCCTGCCCTTGACGCTGGCGATTATCGATGGTTTTCTGACGGCGGTCGGCACGGCCTCCTATGTCATTCCACTCGATTCGGTGGTTGAGTGCCTGGAGCTCAAGGGGGGGGATACACGCGGCAATATGCTGAACTTGCGTGGTGAAGTGCTGCCGTTCATCCGTCTGCGCGATTTCTTTCAGGTCGAGGGCCAGCCACCCGCACGCGAGAATGTGGTTGTCATTACAGCGGGCGGATCCAAGGCGGGTATTGTGGTCGATCAGTTGCTTGGCGAGTTTCAAACCGTCATCAAACCGTTGGGTCAGCTATTCAGAAATTTGCGGGGAATAGGAGGCTCGACCATTCTTGGGTCGGGCGATGTGGCTCTTATTCTTGACGTCCAGGCGTTGGCCCAGTTGGCGATTCAACGCGAGGAAAGAAGTTTTTCGTCCGACCAGTATTCATCTCAGTCTTCTCAATAGTTTCCCTTGTGTAACTCTCTCAAGTCCTGGAATAGGAAAACCTCATGAACAATATCAAGATAGGCGTGCGCCTGGGTATAGGATTCGCCCTGACACTGGTGCTGATGATGGTCATCTCCAGTATCAGCTACGTGCGACTCACCACCCTTGGAACCGAAGTCAAGGAAATGGCATACGACAAATTCCCCAAAGTCGGCTTGGCTAAGGACATTGTTGATGCGATCAACGTTGTTTCCCGTCAGTTGCGTAATGCCTATATCTTTCCCGATCCTGCAGAAAAGCAAAAGTCGATTGATGAGATCGGCCGGCAGCGCGGGATTATTCTTGCTGCGCTGCAAAAACTGGATTCGACGGTAACGACTCCCGAGGGTAAAGCACTGCTGGCGGCTATCCAGGCGGGTCGTGCTGATTACATCGCCCAGCAAGACAAGGCCCTTGAGTTGATCAAACGCTACGCAAGCGCCGAAGACTTCAGTGCGTTGCTCACCGGCAATTTGCGAAGCAGTCAGGACGCGTACATTGGTGCGGTGCTTGAGCTCGTGCGCTATCAAACCAGTTTGATGGATCAGGCCGGCGCAGATGCCGATGCCACTGTCAACAACTCACAGACATTGCTTTTGGGGCTCTCTGGTGTTGCCTTGCTGCTGGCCATTGTGCTGGGCTGGCTCATCACCCGAAGCATTACCCGTCCGGTCGGAGAGGCTTTGAAAATTGCCGAGAAGATCGCTGCAGGCGATTTCAACATGAAAATAAATACCACTGCACGTGATGAAGTAGGTCAGGTGCTGGTCGCTTTGGACAAGGCCGTCAATGCGGTCAAGGCCATGAGTGCTGAAGCAGGTGGTCTGGCCGCAGCGGCGGTTGATGGTCATCTTGCAACCCGTGCGGATGCCTCTCGCTATCAAGGTGAATACCGCAAGATTGTCGAGGGTGTAAACGCGACGCTGGATTCGGTGATTGGCCCGCTCAACGTGGCGGCCGATTACGTTGACCGCATTTCCAAGGGCGATATTCCTGCGAAGATCACCGATACCTACAACGGTGACTTCAACACGATCAAGAACAATCTGAACACCTGTATTGATGCCGTCAACGCGTTGGTGACAGATGCAAACGTGCTGTCGGTGGCTGCCGTTGATGGTCGTTTGGCCACGCGCGCCGACGCCACCCGTCATCAGGGGGATTTCCGCAAGATTGTCGAGGGTGTCAATACGACACTGGATAACGTCGTTGATCCGATCAATGATGTACGCCGCGTGATGGCAGCGATGGAGCAGGGCGACATGACCCAGACCATCACCGCCAATTACAGGGGTGACTTTGATGCGCTGAAACAAGCCATCAACAATACGATTGAAAAACTGGCAGATACCGTGGGGCAGATCAATGTGGCGGCTGATGCCCTGAACAATGCGGCTGCCCAGGTGTCTGCAACCGCCCAGTCTCTCAGCCAATCCTCATCCGAGCAGGCGGCTTCGGTCGAGGAAACCACGGCCTCCATGGAGCAAATGACGGCCAGTATCGACCAGAATTCCGAAAATGCCAAAGTAACTGACGGCATGGCAACATCGACAGCGCGTCAGGCCGAGGAAGGCGGTAATTCGGTTAAAGAAACGGTTCAGGCCATGAAGCAGATTGCTGACAAGATCGGCATTATTGACGACATCGCCTATCAGACCAATCTGCTGGCGTTGAACGCTGCCATTGAGGCGGCACGTGCCGGTGAGCATGGCAAGGGTTTTGCCGTTGTTGCCGCTGAGGTGCGCAAGCTTGCTGAACGCAGCCAGGTTGCTGCCCAGGAGATCAGCCAGGTGGCATCCAGCTCGGTCAATTTGGCTGAAAAAGCTGGTCAGTTGCTCAATGAAATCGTACCGGCTATTCGTAAAACATCTGATCTGGTGCAGGAAATTGCCGCATCAAGCCAGGAGCAAAGTCAAGGCGTTGGCCAGATCAACGGGGCTATGGGGCAGTTGAATACGGCAACACAGCAGAACGCCTCGGCGTCTGAAGAGTTGGCTGCAACGGCTGAAGAAATGGGTGGTCAGGCCGGTCAGTTGCAAGAGCTCATGAGCTTTTTCCAGATCGAGTCAGGCGGCCGCAGTCATGTTGCTGTTGCCACCCAAAAACCATCGCACAGAGGGGGCTCAGCGCATGGGGCGTCGGGTGGGCAGGGCAAGGAGCAGCCGCCTGTTTTAACCTTGGATGAACAAGATTTCGAGCGTTACTGACTCTGAAAACCACCCCGAGGATTTCCCCTTATGCAACAGTCAAACCCGTTGTCACGCGGCACGGGTGCCGCCGCTCAGGCCAGCCAAACCAGCCAGGGCGGTGACACCCATCAGTATCTTACGTTCAATGT
>JAAYID010000258.1 GCA_012744285.1 Alcaligenaceae bacterium | reverse complement strand
GGCGTCAGCCATGCCTTTTTTGAACCCTTTGACGGCACCGCCCAGGTCTTCACCCATGTTGCGCAGTTTTTTGGTGCCGAAAACGAGGGCCACGATGACCAGAACGATTAGCCAGTGCCAGATGCTGAAGGTACCCATGATGTGATCTCCGTGCAGCGGATAACGCTGCGAGTAGTGGTGTTGTCGTGTGTGCGGGTGGTTTCAGGGCCACCGTTTCAGGTTTCAATGACAGATAGCGAACAGTTTACTGTGTTTGCAGGTGTGATGGCGGGCCGTCGGGGCGTTGCGGGTTGCGGCTTGGCCTGGTCACCCGTTTGCCGCATGCTGCCCTCGGGCCGCCGTCGCCACCTGGCACCTTTGGCGCTGTCGTTGCCTTGGCCCGTTTACGCCGCCGGAGCGACGCGCTTGTCCCAGGGGCGTGGGCCGCCCAGAATATGGAAGTGCAGGTGAGCGACCTCTTGGCCACCATCGGCACCGCTGTTGGCCACCACCCGGAAACCGCCGTCGGGGCCGGGACGGCAACCGTTTTCGGCAGCAATTTTCGGGATGAGCGACATCATGCGCCCCAGCCAGCCGGCATCGGCCTCGGTGATGTCTTGCATCGAGGTGACGTGGTGTTTGGGAATGACCAGCAGGTGTACCGGTGCTGCAGGGTTGATATCGTGGAAAACCAGGAGTTCGTCGTTTTCAAAAACCTTGCGGGACGGGATTTCACCGCTGACGATTTTGCAGAACAGGCATTGGGTCATGGCAGATACGGGGCGATACAAAAACAGGGTTGAAACGGGCGGCCGGCCAACGAGGCCTGCCGCAGCGACACAGTGTATACGACCGTTTCGATTTAAGCAGCTAGGGTATGCCTTAGGGCGCCCGCGAGGCCTTCTCAACGATGCCTGACGTGCCTTCGCGGCGGGCCAGTTCGTTCAGGATGTCTTCCGGGCGAATACCGAAATGGG
Organism: Alcaligenaceae bacterium; assembly: GCA_012744285.1. GTDB lineage: Bacteria > Pseudomonadota > Gammaproteobacteria > Burkholderiales > Burkholderiaceae_B > Neopusillimonas > Neopusillimonas aromaticivorans. The sequence continues at coordinate 2,974 of JAAYID010000258.1, read as the reverse complement.
CCAGCGCGACCAGGCTGTGAAACCAGAGGTCGGCGGTTTCATAGATGATTTTTTCACGCGATTCGTCTTTGGCCGCCATGACCAGTTCGGTGGCTTCTTCACCGATTTTCTTCAGGAAGGCGTCCGGGCCTTTGGCCAGCAGGCGGGCGCTGTACGAGGATTCCGGATCGCCGCCATTTTTGGGCAGGCGGCTTTCCAGGGTGTCGGCCAGGCGGGCCAGGATTTCATTGGCGTTTGTCATCAGTTTACGCGGGAAGTCCCGGCTTTCAGGCCAGGGTGATTGACGGAGGTTCCGGTCGGTGCGCGGCATGCGGCCGGTTTCCCGGCGGCGTCGGCACCCTGTTACTTGTAAATATGCTCGGGGTCTTTCAGGACGGGGTCGATGCTGTTCCAGACGGCATTATCTTGGCCCGGGTTGTCTTTGCCGACGGGCTGGCCGGCCGTGTCGTCGAGCCGCCGGTAGAAGCAGCTTTCGCGTCCGGTGTGGCAGGCAATGCCACCTTCTTGCTTGACCTTCAGCAGAATGACATCGGCGTCGCAGTCGAGACGGATTTCACGCAGTTGCTGTACGTGGCCGGACTCTTCGCCCTTGCGCCACAGGCGCGAGCGCGAGCGTGACCAGTAGACGGCACGACCGGTCGCCACGGTTTCGGCCAGTGATTCGGCATTCATCCAGGCTACCATCAGGATCACGCCGGTGTCGGCGTCCTGGGCGATGGCAGGAATCAGGCCTTGTGCGTCAAATTTGATGTCGGTAATCCAGGCGGTCATATTCTGTGCCCCCGATCTTTACAGCCGAACCGGAATGCCGTGGCGGGCCATCAATTCCTTGGCTTCGCGCACGGTATGGTCGCCGAAGTGGAAAATGCTGGCGGCCAGAACGGCACTGGCCCGCCCTTCGCTGACACCGTCCACCAGGTGTTGCAGGTTGCCGACACCACCTGAAGCGATGACGGGTACGGGCACGGCATCGGATACCGCCCGGGTCAGCTCCAGGTCGAAGCCCGATTTGGTGCCGTCGCGGTCCATGCTGGTCAGCAGGATTTCACCGGCGCCATAGGCGGCCATTTTCTCGGCCCACTGCACGGCATCAATGCCGGTGGCTTTGCGGCCACCGTGGGTGAAGATTTCCCACCGGGGCGCCTCGCCTTCGACGCTGACGCGGCGGGCGTCAATGGCCACCACAATGCATTGTGAACCATGATAATTGGCCGCTTCGCGGACCAGTTCGGGGTTGCTGACGGCCGCGCTGTTGATGGACACTTTGTCGGCGCCGGCATTGAGCAGGCGCTGGATGTCGGCCACCTGGCGCACGCCGCCACCCACGGTTAGCGGGATGAAGACCTGCGAGGCCACGGCCTCGATGATGGGTAGAATCAGGTCGCGGTTGTCACTGGTGGCGGTGATGTCAAGGAACGTGAGTTCGTCGGCGCCCTGCTCGTTGTAGCGCCGGGCGATTTCAACCGGGTCGCCGGCATCTACCAGCCCGACAAAGTTCACCCCTTTGACCACGCGCCCTGCGGTCACGTCGAGGCACGGGATGATGCGTCGTGTCAGACCGGTGTCGGCAATGGCGTTAGCCGTAGGGTCGGTTGCGCCGGGCGTGCCCGCAAGCCCGGGCGCCCCGCGAGCAGCTGAACCAGATGAGGATGTCATTCTGTTTCGCCGTTCAGTTCATCCGCCAGGGCCTGGGCCTCGGCGAAATCGAGCGTACCTTCGTAAATGCTGCGGCCCAGAATGGCGCCCTGCACCCCTTCTTCCTCAACGGCGCACAACGCTTCGATATCGCGCAGGTCGGTGACGCCGCCCGAGGCAATGATGGGAATGCTGACGGCCTGGGCCAGTTTTACGGTGGCGTCGATGTTGACGCCCGACAGCATGCCGTCACGGCCGATGTCGGTGTAGATGATGGCTTCGCAGCCGTAATCTTCGAACTTGCGGGCTATGTCGTAGACGTCGTGGCGGGTGAGTTTACTCCAGCCATCGGTGGCGACTTTGCCGTCGCGGGCATCGAGGCCCACGATGATGCTGCCGGGGAAGGCGCTGCAGGCATCGCGCAGGAAGCCAGGGTCTTTGACCGCTGCGGTGCCAATGATGACGTACGAAATGCCGATGTCCAGGTAGCTTTCGATGGTGTTCAGGTCGCGAATACCCCCGCCGATCTGTACGGGAATTTCGTCATCCATGGCCCGCAGGATGGACTTGATGGCGGTCAGGTTCTTCGGTGTGCCGGCAACGGCACCGTTCAGGTCAACCAGATGAAGACGCCGAGCGCCTTGGTCGAGCCACTCTGTGGCCATGGCGGCGGGGTCTTCCGAGAAGATGGTGGCGTCGGCAAGATCGCCCTGGCGCAAGCGTACGCACTGTCCGTCTTTAAGGTCGATAGCGGGGATGAGAAGCATGATCTGGGTCAGTCAAACGAAAGAAAGGGTGGAAAGTTGGCGTAACCGCTTAGGGGTTCCAGTCGACAAAATTGCGATACAGGCGCAAGCCCGGATCAGCACTTTTTTCGGGGTGAAACTGCACAGCAAAAATATTATCGGCAGCCACCGCGCAGGTAAAGGTCAGGCCGTAGTGTGTTTGCCCTACGGTAAGCGACGGGTCGGTCGGTACTGCATAGTAACTGTGTACGAAATAGAAGTGCGTGCCATCGTCGATACCGTTCCAGAGCGGGTGCGCCCGGGTTTGCTGCACCCGGTTCCAGCCCATGTGCGGCACTTTCAGCAATTCGTGGGCCTCGTCGCCGTGCTGGCGCGATGAGGCAAATTGTGGCCCCTGAAATTTCTTGACGCTGCCGGAGAACAGGTTCAGGCAGGGAGAGTCGCCTTCTTCGCTGGTGGAAAACAGCATTTGCTCGCCTACGCACACGCCCAGCAGGGGTTTGGTACGGGCGGCCTGCAAAACGGCATCGCGCAGCCCGGATTCGTTCAGGGTGCGCATGCAGTCGGGCATGGCGCCCTGGCCGGGGAACACG
>JAAYID010000257.1 GCA_012744285.1 Alcaligenaceae bacterium | reverse complement strand
TTGTCCAACCTGAATTTCGAGGTCAAGTCGGGTGAAGTGGTGGGCATTATTGGCCCATCGGCATCGGGTAAGTCAACTCTGGCGCGTTTGCTGGTGGGTGTTTGGCCGGCGCGTGTGGGTCATGTGCGTCTCGATGGCGCCGATGTTTATCTGTGGAATAAAGATGAGCTGGGCCCGTGCATGGGCTACCTGCCGCAAGATATTGAACTTTTTGAAGGCACGGTGGCCGAAAATATTGCTCGTTTCGGCGAAGTCGATGACGCCAAGGTTATTTTGGCGGCACAGCGAGCCGGTGTGCACGACATGATCCTGCACTTGCCCAAAGGCTACGATACGGTATTGGGGGTTGACGGCGGTTCGCTGTCGGGTGGCCAGAAGCAGCGACTGGGGCTGGCCCGGGCCATTTACGGTGACCCATCGGTCGTGGTGCTCGACGAGCCCAATTCCAATCTCGACGATGCGGGCGAGGCGGCTTTGGTTCAGACGGTCAATGATCTGAAGCAGCGCGGTTCTACGGTCATTATCATCACCCATCGCATGAATATCCTGAATGCGGTCGATAAATTGCTGGTGATGCGAGAAGGCACCATGATGATGTATGGTCCGCGTGAACAGGTCCTTAAAGAATTGCGGCAGCGGCAGGCACAGGCAGCGGTAGCTGCCCCGGCGCCGGCGGCGTCGCTTCCGGTCGCTGCAAAAGGCCAGGCTTGATATGAATTGGTTGAAAAAGAAAATTAATGCTGAACCCATCGAGGTGTCAGACGACATCGATATGAATTCGCGTGCGCCGATCCGCTGGGGGTTGGCGGTGCTGCTGATTGGTTTTGGCGGGTTTGCGTTGTGGGCTGGCCTGGCGCCTTTGGGTGCAGGTATTCCGGCGGAAGGCGTAGTGGTGGTGTCGGGTAACCGCAAAATTGTGCAGCATTTGCAAGGCGGTATCATCGACGAAATTCTGGTCAAAGAGGGTGATCGGGTCAAGGCGGAAGAAGTCTTGTTGCGCCTGAACCCGACGCAGCCGCAGGCCGAGCAAGGCATTGTCAGCACCCAGTACATTACGGCGAAGGCTACCGAGGCCCGCTTGCTGGCCGAGCGTGATGGCTTGTCGGAAATTGTGTACGATCCTGATTTTCTGGCGCGCTTCAAAGATGACGAACGGTTCAAGAATACGGCCGTTGCACAAGAACGTCTGTTCCAGACACGCCGTGATGCATTGCAGGGTGAAATTGCCATCTTGCGTGAAAACCAGCGAGGCGCCGAAGCCCAGTTGAAAGGTCTCACGCAGGTTCAGTCCAGCCGTAAAACGCAAATTGATTTCATCAATCGCGAACTGAAAGGTGTACGTGAGCTGGCTAAAGACGGCTATTTGCCACGCAACCGCATGTTCGAGCTTGAGCGCGATGCCGCCCAGCTTGAAGCGGCGTTGTCGAACGACATGGTCGAAGCGGGCCGCGTGCGAAACCAGATCGCTGAACTGAAGTTGCGTGTTCTGCAACGCAGCCAGGACTACCAGAAAGAAGTGCAGTCCATGTTGTCTGACGTGCAAAAAGAGGCAGCGGCATTGCACGACCGTTTGGCATCGCTTGACTTTACCTTGGCCAATACGCAGATTC
>JAAYID010000256.1 GCA_012744285.1 Alcaligenaceae bacterium | reverse complement strand
TCGCATGATCGCGCAGCTGTCCAGTCTGGCCGATATCCCGGCTGAAATTGCCATCTGTTTTGCCACCGGCAACACCGCCCGCATGCGGGATCTGGACTGCGGCCTGATCGAGGTCGGGCGCGCGGCCGATTTCGTATTCATGGACCGCGCCCAGCACACAGCCGGCGCCACCGTGCTGGAAAGCATCCAGTTGGGCGACATTCCCGGCATCGGCATGGTGATGATCGACGGCATCGTACGCTGCCAGCGCAGTCGCAACACGCCGCCGGCCACCGAAGTGCCGGTGATCGAAAAATAGGCGATGTACCTCAAACAAGAGTGCACCAGTGGCGCAAGCGCTGGTGGTTGAGAAACGTGAATCCATCGGCGGTGGTTCGCCGGTGGGTGACAGGAAAAAGAATGTCTGCAGCATTGGAAGGGGTCGTTGTTCTTGATTTGTCCCGGATTCTGGCGGGCCCCTGGTCTACCCAGAACCTGGCGGATTTGGGCGCGGATGTCATCAAGGTGGAACGCCCCGGTCCGGGGGATGACACCCGCTCGTGGGGGCCGCCGTTCGTGACCACCGCCGATGGCGGGCGCGGGGATGCCGCCTATTTTTTTTGTGCCAATCGCGGCAAGCGTTCCGTGACGCTTGATTTCACCAAGGCAGAAGGCCAGAAAGTCATTCTGGAGCTGGCCGCCCGGGCCGATGTCCTGGTTGAAAACTACAAAGTCGGTGGCCTGAAAAAATACGGCCTCGACTACGACAGCCTGGCCAAAGTGAATCCTGGCCTGATCTATTGTTCAATTACCGGGTTTGGTCAAACCGGCCCCTACGCCGAGCGTCCGGGTTACGACGCCCTGATCCAGGCCATGGGTGGTCTGATGAGCATCACGGGTGAACCCGACGCCGTGCCAGGGGGCGGGCCCCAGAAAGTGGGTGTGGCCGTGGTGGATATTTTCACCGGTCTGTACGCCACATCCGCCATTCTGGCGGCGTTGTATGCGCGTACCAGAACCGGAAAAGGCCAGCATATCGACGTGGCCTTGCTGGATGTGCAGGTGGCGACCCTGGCCAACCAGGCGGGCAACTACCTGCTGGGTGGCCAGGTGCCTGGCCGTCTGGGCAGCGCCCACCCGTCGATTGTGCCGTATCAGCCCTTTGCATGCGCCGACGGCTACGTCATGCTGGCGATTGGTAACGACACCCAGTTTGCCGCCTTGTGTGCTGCGGCGGGTTGCCCCCAGGTCGCTGACGATAGCCGGTTTTCTACCAACGCCCAACGCGTGGCCCACCGCGACCTTCTGGTCGGCCTGTTGCAAGAGCGCCTGAATACAAGAACCATTGATGAATGGTGCGCCCTGGGGATTGAACAAGGCTTTCCGTGCGGCCCCATCAACACCATAGACCGCGTCTTCGATGACCCCCAGGTCAAGGCACGCACCATGCGTGTTGATGTCCCGTCTGGGCGCTATGGTGCACTGCCCCTGGTGGCCAGCCCCATGAAAATGTCGGGTACACCTGTTACCTATACCTCACCGCCACCCACATTGGGTGAGCACACGGAACAGGTTTTGACAGAGTTGGGTTTGAACCCCCAGGTTATTCAGGCCCTTCGTGACGGGGGCGTTGTATAGCGGTCGGGATTTATCGGATGATGGTTCTGGCTTGAGGCGCGACACACGCCGTGGCATAACGGTGTCGCGCTTGCCAGTTAACTGTCCAGGCGTTTGAGATCACGATAGAAATTCTCGTGTGGTCCAACCATCAGCAGCTTGAGCGTATTTTCGTCAAGCACCCGATAGGCCAGCAGGCAGAGCAGACTGCCCATGCGGAATTTGTATACCTGCACACCAACCAAGTCACCGGCTTTGGCTTCACCGGTTTCAGGATGACTGGCAATGGTACGCACCGCTTCATCAAGCGCAGTCTTTTGCTGCTGGTGCAGCTTTTTGACGGTGCGTTCGAAAGTGGGGGTGACGAGGATGCGCATCAGTCGAATGGGTACTCACCCACTGGCTCTTCCTGGTCGGCGACCAGGATGTCGCGGATGACGCTGAAGGGCAAGTCGGGGTTTTCAGAGGCGATCTTGCCTATTTTCGACCAGTATTCGATCTGCTTTGGTACCGAGCGGTGCTCGATGTTGCCGTAGCGCTTGGCGCTTTCGACCAAGGCTTCTGACAGTTTGACGTTGATGGCCATGGTGAACCTCCGATGAATGGTTCTATTTTATTCCTTAAAGGACCAAAACGGAACCCTGCTTGTTTGGCTTGCCTAAGCCAGGCTCTGTTTTAGTGGTTGTATGGTTGCAATTTGCAGTGTTGCTGGTCAGTCTGACGCGTGCCGGCCTTTGCCACAAGGCGTAGTAAAACCATTGGGTATAAACGTCCTGACTCGGGCCTTACTACCCATTCCCAAAAGTTATACCCCAAGCGTCAGATCTGATCTTCTGGCTGACGCCACTCTCCCTTACTCTGATGTCATACAGCGTGAAGGCGCTGTTCCACCATCTAAAACAAGGGGACGAGACATGCGTATCACTAAAATTTTGTGTTCAGTCGGGGCATTGGCGCTGACCGGGGTCATGGCAGCGGCGGTGGCCCAGCCGGTTACGGTCGGTGTGGTGGCCAGCGCCACCGGGTCGGGGGCCGTACTGGGTATTCCTTACAAGAATGTGTTTGAAATTCTGCCGCGCACGATGGGTGGTCAGGACGTCAAATATGTCTTTCTGGATGACACGTCAGACGTGACAACCGGCGTCAAGAATGCCCGCAAGCTGCTGGACGAAGACAAGGTCGATGTACTGGTCGGTTCGAACAGCGTGCCGGTCACGATGGCGATCATGCAGCTGGCCACCGAAACCGGCGTGCCGCACCTGTCGCTCAGCCCCATTGAAGTGGACGCGGCCAAAGCACCCTGGACCTTTGGCGTGCCCCAGCCCATCGGCCTGATGATGGGCGAGGTGGTTGACGACATGAAAAAGCGCGGCATCACCCAGGTGGCCTATATCGGCTTTGCCGATTCGTGGGGCGACGCGGTGTACCGCACCCTGATGGACCAGGGGGCGAAGGCCGGTATGACCATCACCACCAACGAACGGTACCAACGCAACGATACCTCGGTGACGACGCAGGTTCTGAAGATGATGCAAGGCAACCCGCAGGCGGTGGTGGTGGGGGCGTCGGGTGCGGCAGGTGCCCTGCCGCACATGGCCTTGAACGAGCGCGGGTACAAGGGGCTGGTCTATAACACGCACGGCTCGGTCAGCCCGGATTTCATCCGTATCGGCGGGGCCGCAGCTGAAGGCGCCCAGGCCCCGGCGGGCCCTTACCTGTTCGCGGGTCAGTTGCCTGACTCCAACCCGATCAAACCGGTGGCGGCCAAAGCCCTGGCGCGTTACGACGAAGCCTATGGCGCCAAAGCCCGCTCGCCTTTTGCCGGCTATGCCTTTGATGCCTACGAGCTGTTGAACGCCGCCGTACCCGTCGCTGCAAAAAATGCCACGCCGGGCACGCCACAATTCCGTAAAGCCTTGCGTGACGCCCTGGAAAACGATGTCAAGGAAGTTGTCGGCACCATGGGCATCTACACCATGTCGCCGACAGATCACAACGGTCTGGATGAGCGTGCCCGGGTTCGGGTCAAGGTTGAGAACGGCAGCTGGAAGGTGCAACAGTAAGCAGGAATGGCCCTTTGCTGCGGCAGGGCGCGGGGTCGGCCAGCCGCCCGGGCGTAAAGCGGCAAGCGGCTATTGCGCTGCCCTCGCAAAGTCAGCCCGTGCCCTGTCGGCCGCCAGGGTCTTCATGAACTGGGCGGCCGGGCTAAGGGTGCGGTCCCGGCGCGTGGTCAGGTACAGCTCGCGTTGCCAGACCAGCCACGGGATGTCCAGACGTACCAGTGAACCGGCGGCCAGCTCGGCGGCCACCATGTCTTCTGGCAAGAAGCTGATGTACCGGTGGGTGAACAGCAACGCCTTGATCAATGCAGGAGAATTGGTTTCGACCCGGGGAACAGGAGGGGGCAGTTCATGGGCCTTGAACACGTCAGCCAGTACATGGCGCAAAATGCCGCGCGGCGATACCAGGACCCAGTCGTAGTCGTTAAGGGCGGCAGGGTTGACCGGTGCCTTTGCCAGTGCGTGCGCGTGGCTGACACAGGCGATGAACCGGTTCATGCCCAGCAACTCGCTGCGCAGGTCGGGGTTGGTGCGTTCGGTGGCCGACGGCGAGCTGAGGATGAAATCAAGCTCGCCTTGCTGCAATTGTTGCAACAAGGGCTGAAACAGGCCCTCGGCGATACGTACGTGCAAGCCCGGACGCTGCGCAAGGGCCTGCTCGATCAGGGCCGGCGCAAAGTGGTGATTGAGCATGGGGGCCAGGCCCAGCGAGGCTGTACCCACCCGCACACCGCTCATTTCCTGAAGACTGTGCTGCGTGGCTTGCAGCTCGGCCAGCAGGTGGTCGGCCTGGGTCACCAGATAGCGGCCCATTTCGGTGGGGACAATGCCCCGGGCGTTGCGGTCGCACAGCCGGGCACCGGCCTGCTGCTCAAGACGCTTCAGGCTTTTGCTGAGCGTGGGCTGGGTAACCCCCAGCGCCACAGCCGCCTGGGCGATACTGCCCTGGCGGCAGATTTCTACAAAGTATTCCAGGTCGATGGGCTGCAACAAACGCATGCTTGAACGAAGGCCGGGTGAATTGAACGAACTGCCCATCATAGGCAGTAACGAAGGAGTTGTACATGCTGGTTGAACAAATTGAACACAAATGGCTCGACAGTTTCCGCAAGGTGTTTGCCCTGTGTGCCGTCATGCCGGGTGATCGGGTCGCGATTCTGTCCGAAACCTTGTCACGGGCCGTCAACGTCAAGTTGGCCGAGCTGGCCCTGCTTGACCTGGGGGCCCAGGTGTTTCATGTGGTGTTGCCCACGCCGCTACAGAAAGACCCCGTACCCGTACGTTCGACCGGCAGTTCGCAGGCGATTGCGGGCAATGAGTCCGTCGTGGCCGCCCTGCGCTCATCGGCGCTGGTGGTTGACTGCACCGTCGAAGGGTTGCTGCACGCCGCCGAGCTCAAGGCGATTCTGTCGGGCGGTGCCCGTGTCATGATGATCAGCAACGAGCACCCGGAAATCCTTGAGCGACTGATGCCCGACCCCGCCTTGCAGGCCAAGGTGGCGCAGGGGGTTCGTTTGCTGGATCAGGCGCGTGAAATGCGTGTGACCTCTGCGGCGGGCACGGACCTGGTTATCAACCTTGCCGGTGCGCCCGCGCGCGGGTCGGCCGGGTTTGTCACCGAGCCGGGCAAGGTCTCGTATTGGCCCGGCGGCTTGTGTCTGTGTTTTCCGACCGCCGGCAGCGTGAACGGTACGGTGGTGATGGATGTGGGTGACGTGAACCTGACCTTCAAGAAGTACCTTGATTCACGCATCACGCTGACCATCACGAATGATTTTGTGACGGATATCAGCGGCGAGGGTCTGGATGCCCAATTGATGGCCAGCTATTTTGCGGCCTGGAATGACCCGAATGCCTATGGCGTGTCGCATGTGGGCTGGGGCATGAACCCGGCAGCCCGTTGGGATGCGCTGGCCATGTACGACAAACACGACACGAACGGTACGGAACTGCGCGCATTTGCCGGTAATTTCCTGATTTCAACCGGTGCCAATGAACATGCCAACCGGTTCACCAGCGGCCATTTTGATTTGCCCCTGCGTCATTGCACCGTCAGTCTTGACGGGGTTGATGTGGTGCGCAATGGCGTGGTGCAGCCGCCCTTGGCCGGTTGAGCGGGGTTGTTGCATGAATCTGCCAGAAATGCATTATGATCGTGTTCCTGCGTCACCAGGGACGACCGCTGCCCCGGCTGCCGTAGACACCGGCCTGAGTTCTGATCGTGTTCCTGCCGCCCCCGACGGAGCCGGTTGCCTTGCCGCATCCGGTTCCCGACCCTTCCCCGCCATCGCCTACAGCGAGGCCGGCCCCCCGGACGGGCCTGTGGTGATTTTTCTGCATGGTATTGGCGGGAACAAGTCCAACTGGCGCGAGCAGCAAGCGTACCTGGCCCGCCACGGCTACCGTGCCATCGCCTGGGATGCGCGAGGGTACGGTGCCTCCGACGACTACGACGGCCCCTTCGACTTTGCCGACATCAGTGCCGATTTGTGTCGCCTGATGACGCATGCCGGGGTTGAAACGGCCCATTTTGTCGGGTTGTCGATGGGGGGGCGCATGCTGATGGACTTCGCTG
>JAAYID010000255.1 GCA_012744285.1 Alcaligenaceae bacterium | reverse complement strand
TTGCTGGCCTATGCCGTAAACCTGTTCATTTTTTCAATGGGTCGTATCACCATTGGCGCACCACCGGTCATTGACGCCGCACGAGGGTCTGACCCCGCACTGTACGCCGATCCGGTTCCGCAAGCGCTGGTACTGACCGCCATCGTGATCAGCTTTGCCACCACCGCCCTGTTTCTGGTGGTGTTGCTGGCCGCACGCGGTCTGGCCGGAAACGACCACGTTGATGGCGGGGAGGCCGACCTGTGACTGACTGGCTGGTCCATCTACCTATCTTTCCGGTCGTCATCCCACTGTTTGCAGGCGGGCTGCTGATTCTCGTCAAAGACTCGCACCGGCGTCTTCGGCTGGGCATTGCCTTTGCCTCGATTCTGCTGCAGTTGCTGGTGGCCGTGCAGCTGCTGGGCGTCACGGCGGGTGCCCGCCCTGACCTCTGGCCCGACAACATCGCCGTATACCTGCTGGGCGACTGGCCCGCCCCGTTTGGCATTGTCGCCGTGGCTGACCGGCTGTCAGCCATCATGCTCACCCTCAGCGCGTTTCTGGGGCTGACCACCCTGATGTATTCGACCGCGCGCTGGGAGCGCGCAGGGGTGCACTTCCTGCCCCTGTTCCAGTTCCTGCTCATGGGTCTGAACGGGGCTTTCCTGACCGGCGACCTGTTCAACCTGTTTGTGTTCTTCGAGGTGCTGCTGGCGGCCTCGTATGGCTTGATGTTGCACGGGTCCGGCGAGAACCGTGTGACTGCCGGGATGCACTACATCGCCATCAACCTGGTGGCCTCACTGCTGCTGTTGATTGCCATTGCCCTGATCTACGGCGTCACTGGCACCCTGAACATGGCCGATCTGGCGGTACGTGCCGGTCAACTTAACGAAGGTGACCGTGAACTGTTCGAGGCTGCCGCTGCCGTTCTGGGCATCGCATTCCTGATCAAAGCCGGTGCCTGGCCACTGAACTTCTGGTTGGCGCCCGCCTATTCCACTGCCTGCGCCCCGGTTGCCGCCGTCTTTGCCATCATGACCAAAATCGGCATTTATGCCCTGGTCCGGCTGGGTTCATTGTTGCTCCCCACCGGGGCACCGGCGGCCTTTGGGGGTGAATGGATGTACCCGATCGGGCTGGCCACCTTGATGTTCGGCACCATTGGCCTGGTCGCCGCCTACCAGACCGAGCGGATCGTCGCCTACTGCGTCATCATTTCATCAGGCACCCTGTTGTCTGCGCTGGGGATGCCCGGCGTCACCATGACCGGTCCGGCCCTGTTTTATCTCGTCAATTCGGTCCTGGCCACCGCCGCGTTTTTCCTGCTGATCGAAATGGTCGAACGAACCCGCACCTTCGGGGCCGACCTGCTGGCCGTCAGTATGGAACTGTTCGACCTTGATGACCCCGACGCGCACACCGAAACACAAACCGTTGTCGGTGTCGCCATCCCGGCCGCCATGGCGTTTCTGGGGCTCAGCTTCATCGCGTGCGCGCTGCTGATTGCCGGCTTACCCCCCTTGTCCGGGTTTGTGGCCAAGTTTTCGCTCTTGTCTGCCGCCTTGCAAACATCAGAATCCACACCGGGGGTAGCCGCCTGGTTGCTCATGTCGGTAGTCCTGCTGTCGAGCTTGGCCGGCATCATCGCCCTGGGCCGTACCGGCATTCGCCTGTTCTGGGCCAACGAAACCACGACGCCACGGTTGCGCGTCTCAGAGGCCGCGCCCGTCGCCGCGCTGATTCTGGCCTGTGTGGGCCTGGCCGTCTGGGCTGGCCCTACGCTTGACTTCATGAACGAAACCGCCGTGTCGCTGAGTCATCCTGAAACTTATATTCAGGCTGTCTTGAACCATGACACTGTGCGTACGTTGGGAGACAAACCATGAAATTTGTAGCCCGTGCACTGAACTGGCTGCTGCTGCCCACGCTGCTCACCGGCCTGTGGCTATTGCTGAACCAGACTCTTGAACCCTCGCAAATCGTCGCCGGTGCCCTTATTTCACTGTTGTTGTCGTGGGCAGCCATGAAACTGCGGCCCATGCGCTCGACACCTCGCAAGCCACTGACGATTCTGCGCCTTTTTTTCTGCGTCTGCTACGACATCACCAAGTCGAATATCGACGTATTCAAGATCATCTGGTTCAAGCCTAAAACCCACACGCCGGGCTTTATCCGGATTCCGCTTGAATTGCGCGACCCGCACGGGCTGGCGGCACTGGCCTGCATTGTCACGTACACCCCCGGCACGGTCTGGTCGGGTTATTCAGAAAAAAGCGGGGTCATGACCTTGCATGTGCTGGATCTGGAAGACGCCCAAGACTGGATTGACCTGATCAAAAACCGTTACGAACGCCCCTTGAAGGAGATTTTCGAATGATGGATACCGTATTGCTTTGGGCCGGCACCTTTGCCCTGTCCTGCTTTGCACTGGCCTTCGCCATCGCCACCTTCCGGCTCATGATGGGCCCCACGCCGCAAGACCGGGTACTGGCCGTTGACACCATGTTCATCAATGGCATTTCCATTGTGCTGGTCCTGGGCGTGCATTTTGCTACCAGCGTCTACTTTGACATTGCCCTGCTGATGGCCCTGTTCGGTTTTTTCAGTTCAACCGTCATGGCCAAGTTCCTGTACAAAGGCGAGGTCATCCAGCCATGAACAGCCTGCCACTCTGGGCCTCGATTCCGGCCACCCTGTTGCTGATCGTCAGCGGCATCCTTACCCTGTCGGGCGCGCTTGGCCTGGTTCGTTTCAACCGCTTTTATTCACGCATGCACGCCCCCACACTGGGCAACACGCTGGGCATCACATTTGTATTGCTGGCTTCAGCTCTGGTTTCCAGTGCCCTGCAGCACCGCCCGGTCGTTCACGAACTGCTGATCACCTTCTTCCTGATCGTGACCTCGCCCATCACGGCCATCATGCTGATGCAGGCGGGCGTACGGCGCGACCCCCGTCAGCCGGTTTCCGACGACAACTGACCAGGTGCGCCGACCGGTCAAACGGCGGGGCCTTGCCTGCCCTCGCCTACCCGCCGGACGTCGTCGCAAGAATCGCTTACGTTCAGGGTTTGGAAACCCGGCCCTGAGCGCGTACCATGAGCGTGTATTCTGTTCCATTAACGGAGATCCGAATGAACTTCAGACATCTCATCGTAGCGGCAGCAACCGCCGGTGCAGCGCTAGCCGCCCCCCTGGCCGGAGCGCAAAACCTTGACCCCAATGCACAATATCAGCAAGACCTGTTGCGCTGCGAACAGGAACAGTCGGTGGTTGATATTCAGGCCTGCAAAAAAGAAGCCGCAGCAGCGCTGCAGGCGGCCCGTTCCAATACCTTAACCAATGGGGCCGGCACCGACTATCAGGCCAACGAGCGCGCCCGCTGCATGGCCTTGCCCGAAACGCAACGCGCCGATTGCCTGCTGTTGATTTCCGGGCAAAACACCCAGGTCAGGGGTAGTGTCAGCCAGGGCGGGGTCTTGCGTGAAACCACCATTATCATCCCGGCCCCCGAACCGGTTGCCCCCGCCACGCCCTTGTTGCCGGAAGCCGCAGTTCCATCACCGGTACGACCCTGAACCCATGACTTGCCGGTGACTTGCCGATGACTTGCCGATGACTTGCCGATGACTTGCCGGTGACTTGCTGTCAAGGTGCTGGCGGCCTGATTGCCGTCAAATTTCCAGCTGCATGCCCATTTCCACGACCTGATTGGGCGGAATTTTGTAAAAACGGGTACTGCGTGCGGCGTTACGGGCCATAAAGGCAAACAACAGCCGGCGCCAGCGCCGGCGCAGGGGCTCTTTATTACCCACAATCAAGGTCTGGCGCGACAGAAAATAGGACGTCATCATCGGTTCGAGCTTGATTTCCGGGTGCTCACCGCGCAGTTGCTGCAACAGTTGCGGCACATTCGGCTCTTGCTTGAACCCCCACTTGGCCACCACCTCCCAGGACGACCGGCCCAGACGCTTCAAGGTATAACGCTCGTTATACGTCACATAAGGGGCATCGGCACTGGCCACGGTGACAAACAGAACCTGCTCATGCAATACCTTGTTATGCTTGAGGTTATGCAACAACGCTGGCGGCACGGTGTTGACAATCATGCTCATGAACACCGCCGTGCCGGGCACCCGGTTGGGCGGGTATTCTTCAAGACCCTGGATAAATGCTTCAAGCGGCTGCTGGTCACCCGCCAGCATGTCATGAAGCTGGTCACGCCCGGTTTTCCAGGTCAGCATCATGGTTAACAACACCAATGCAACGCCCAGCGGCAACCAGCCGCCCTCATGGATTTTCTGCATATTGGCCGAAAACAGCAATACATCGACCAGCAGAAACAGCCCCAGCAAAACCAACCATAGCGCACGGCGTGGCCCGGTCGCCTTGCCCGGCAATACGGCAAATGCCAGCAAGGACGTCATCAACATGGTCAGTGTCACGGCAAAGCCATAGGCACTGGCCAATTCGGCCGACGAACCAAAGCCGACCACCAGAATCACTACCGCGATCAGCAACCCCTGATTGACGCGGGGCAAAAAAATCTGCCCTTCTTCGCGCGCGGACGTATGCAGGATTTCCATACGAGGCCAGAAGCCCAGCTGAATGGCTTGCCGCGTGACCGAAAAGGCGCCGGAGATGACCGCCTGGGACGCAATCACTGTCGCGGCTGTCGCCAGCACCACCAGCGGTATCAGGGCCCACGACGGCGCCATCAGGAAGAACGGGTTACGGATGGCGTCGGGCTGGGCGATCAGCAACGCCCCCTGCCCAAAGTAACACAGCAGCAAACCCGGCAATACCACCGCGAACCACGCGCGGCGAATGGCTTTACGTCCGTAATGTCCCATGTCGGCGTACAGCGTTTCAGCCCCCGTCAGGGCCAGAACCACCGCCCCGAGCAACAGGTAGGTGGCCAACGGGGCCTTGGCTATCAGGTGCCAGGCATACACCGGGTTGAGGGCCAGCAAAATCTCGGGGGTCTGGGCAATCCGCCAGGCACCCAGCACCCCCAGCACGGTAAACCAGACCAGCATGATCGGACCAAAATACTTGCCAATCGCACCGGTGCCGCGTCGCTGAACCGCAAACAAGCCCACCAGCAAGCCCACCGATATCGGCACCACCCAGTCACTGAAGGTATCAGACACCACACTGACCCCCTCAATCGCGGACAGCACGGAAATCGCCGGCGTCACAATGCTGTCACCGTAGAACAGACAAGCCCCGAACAGCCCCATCACGGTCAAGACCCAGCGACGGCGCCCCTGGAGACCGCGCACAGCCAGTTCCATCAGGGCCAACGTCCCCCCCTCGCCCCGGTTGTCGGCGCGCAGCATCAGGGTGACATACTTGAGCGACACCACGAACATCAGCAGCCAGAACAACAGGGACAGCACACCCAGCACTTCGGGCGCCCCGAAATTCTCGAACCGCACCACCGATTCGCGCACGGTATACAGGGGACTGGTCCCGATATCCCCGTAAACCACGCCCAAGGCACCAATGATCAGGGCCTTTCCAGGACTGTTTTTTTCAGATTGAGAGGGTTCGATCATACGTAATGGCGAGGTTGATAGAAACCTGAACGACGTAGGCAACGTCGAAGGACTTAGTCATGGCGACTGAGCCGGGCGCCACGACGAGGCCCGGGAAAAACAATACTGATGCGGGTACCATCGAACTCGGGGCGGCTGGCCAGCCCCCACCAGGCCCCATGTGCCGTGGCAATCTGGCGCACAATCGCCAGCCCCAGGCCAGAGCCATCGGTCTTGACATCGGCCGCACGATAGAATGCATCAAAGACCCGCACCTGATCAGGCCCGGCAATACCCGGCCCGTTGTCTTCAACCGATAACGACGGCGGATTGGCGCCGACGTGCAAATTGATCTGTGTCGCGCCATTGCCATACCGGAATGCATTATCCATCAGGTTGGCCAACAGCTCTTCCAGCAACAGCGGGTCACCATCGATCCAGACCGGCGTGTCTGGCGCGTGCAAGTTCAATTCGACGTTATGCTGACGCGCCTTGGGCACCCACTCACCGGCACTTTCACGTACCCATTCCGACAGATTGATGCGCCGGAATGCATCTTGTACGGCCAATGTCGCATCAGCCCGCGCCAGCACCAACAGTTGCTGGCCCAAACGAATCATGCGGTCGGTAACGGCCTTGATACGCTCGGCGCGCTGGCGGATGTCGAGGGGCAAATCACGAGACAGCATCAGCTCGCATTCCAGTTTCAGCCCGCTTAATGGTGTGCGCAATTGATGGGCGGCCGACCCGATGAAGCGTTTTTGCGCTTGCATGGAACTGTTCAGCCGAACCAGCAAATCATTGATGTGCTCGACGACCGGCACAATTTCTGCGGGCACGCCATCTACCCGCAGCGGCTTCAGATCATCAATGGAACGCTCGCGGATTTCGTCGGACAGTTGATTGAACGAGCGCAAACCGCTGCGCACCCCGGCAATGAGGACCCAGGCGATCAGGGCGACGAGAACGACCTGCCCGGCCAGCATCATCCAGAAGATATCCCGCAAGACCCAGACCGCCAGATTGATACGGCTGGTGATGATCCAGGTTACGGTCAGGTCGATGGCGACCAGCACCATGACGGGCGGCAACAGCCGAAAAGTAAGGTGCCGCGCCAGCGAGCCGCGCGGCAAAATGCGTTGCAAAAAGGTAAATTCAGCCGGCTTCAACGTCGAGCAGATAGCCGAAACCACGCACGGTCTGGATGCCGACACCGGTACCTTCCAGACGTTTGCGCAGACGATAGATATAGACTTCGACCGCGTTTTCGCTGAAATCGGCATCCCAGGCCGACAGCGAGTTGACAATCTGGCGCTTGGTGACCACCCGGCCGGCGCGCGCCATGAGCATTTCGAGCACTGAAAGTTCGCGCACCGACAGATTGACCCGTTCGCCACGGATACGCACTTCACGGCCCACCATGTCGAACGTCATGGGGCCCACTTCAAGCTGGGGTTGTGCCTGGCCGACGCGGCGACGCGCAAATGCACGCACCCGGGCAGCCAGTTCAGCCAGCTCAAAAGGCTTGGTCACGTAGTCGTCGGCCCCGGCATCGAGGCCAGCCACACGGTCTTCAAGGGCATCGCGGGCCGTCAGGATGAGCACCGACACCTGGTGGCCGCTGGCGCGCAACGCTTTGAGCAGATCGAGCCCGCTGCCATCGGGAAGATTCAGATCGAGCAACAGCAAATCGTAGTCTTGCTGATCGAGGGTTTCAGGCACGGTAGCACCGGCCGACAGCCAGTCGACCGCGTAGCCCTGCCCGGCAAGAAACTCTTGCAGGGCATGACCCAATGTGGTGTCGTCTTCAATTACCAGAACTCGCATGCGCAGATTCTAGTCCTTTTTCGGCGGGTCGGGTAATGAAACCGACCTTCTGAAGGCCTGCCTGTCGGGCACTGGCCATGACCTTGGCCAGGGTTTCATAACGGGTATCCATGTCGGCGCGAAGGTGCAAGTTGGGTTGCGGCGCCTTGGCGGCCTGCTCAGCCATCAATTGAGGCAGGGCCTCGAGCGCGACGGGCGTTTCATTCCAGAAAACCTGACCGCTGGCATCAATGGCCAAGTCGATGGCATCGGGCTGCTGCTGTACCGGCTGCGATGAGGCCTGGGGTACATTGATTTTGATGGAATGGCTAAGCAATGGTGCCGTCACAATAAAAATGACCAGCAACACCAGCATCACATCGATAAGAGGCACCATATTGATTTCAGACAGGGTGTTGCCACCCCCTTTGTTGTCAAAACTGCCAAATGCCATGGCAAGCTCCCTGGAACATTGTTTGCTTATTTGCTTGAGACCGGCAGGTCGCGCTACTTGACTGCTTGTTTACTTAAAACCGACAGGCTGCGCCACACCACGCGTTCAGGCGACCGGCGTCGAATCGGGTGCAACACGGCCATTACGCCCCTTGCCACGGCCCTGCTGGCCTGTCACTTGTTGACCGGTCGACAGGAAGGTGAACAGGTCGTGGGCAAACGCGTCAAGCTGCGCCAGGTACACACGATTGGTGCGCACAAAGGCGTTGTACGCCAGTACGGCCGGAATCGCCACGGCCAGGCCCAGCCCGGTCATGACCAGCGCTTCACCCACAGGCCCGGCGATGCGGTTCACCGATACCCCGTCTGACAGGCCAATGCCGATCAGGGCATGTAAACACCCCAAACGGTGCCGAACAGACCGACAAACGGTGCCGTTGAACCGATCGAGGCCAGAATCGTCAGGCCGTTTTCCAAACGTGCCGTTTCTTCATCGATCACTTTACGAAGGGTGCGCGTTATGAACGCACTGGTCGACCCTTTTTCTTCCAGCCGGACCGCACCATATTTGACATGATGATTGCGCGCGTGAATGGCGTGACTGGCCAGGTGTGAAAACGGCTCGTTGGCGCCATGGGTGGCAATTTCGTTTTCGACCTGCTCCAGCGAACTGGCCGCCCAGAACTCGCGCAGAAACCGCGTGGACAAACGACGGATACGCCAGTTCGAAAGCGACTTCACGAAAATCAGGTACCAGCTGACCATCGACATCAGGACCAGAATGCCGAACAGTGTCTTGCCCACCACATCGGTTTGCGCAACAAAATCGAGCATGCCCGGCTGATGCGGTGCAGGCGCCGCCGGTATGACCGGAGCCGCAAGCTGGGCCGCAGCACCTGCCGTTGCAGCCGCTTCTTGGGTGAGTTGAGCAGCAGCACCCACAGTTGCCACCACCTCTTGGGTGACCTGGGCAGCACCGGCAAGGCTCGCGCTGTCTTGCGCCACCTGGGCCAGCATCGTCCATGCAGTTTGCAATAAATCAGACATACTCGTTCCTATAAAACGAAATCAAATGGAATATCGGCAAGCGCGGGCCTGGCCACGCCGTTTTCTATGTACGGTTTGAAGCGCGCCGTCTTTGCGGCCTTGATCGCCGCCTCGTCCAGGCGGCTGTGACCGGACGACGTGCGCACGCTGGCGTCTTGCACCGAGCCCGTCGGCGAAATCAGTACGCGTACCAGAACACGGCCCGTCTCACCACGACGCACGGAAGCGCGCGGGTACTCCGGCACCGGGCGACGGCCGGCGTAATCCACCTGGCTGATGAAACGCGGTGTGTTTGAGTCGGCCGGGGCTGCAGGCGCTGCAGGCGACGCCGGAGCGCTGGCCTGCCCGGAAGGGGCGGCCGCAACAGACTCTGCTGGTGCCGACGAGGTGGCGGGTGCGGGCTGTGGTTTGGATTTCGGCTCGGCCTTGGGTTTAGGCTTTGGTTTCGGTTCTGGCTTTGGTTCTGGTTTCGGTTCTGGCTTTGGTTCTGGCTTGGGTTCGGGCTTAGGCTTGGGTTCTGGCTTGAGTTTGGGCTCAGGTTCAGGAGCAACCATTTCCGGCTCGGAAACAGGTTCTGGCAATGACTGAGGCTCGGGAATGGTTTCTGATTCAGGCTCAGGAGCGACTTCGGGCTCGGGTACCACTTCGGGTTCAACAGGTGGCGCGATCTCGGATTCCGGCTCGGGTGTGATCTCGCGTTCAGGCGGTATCGGTGCCATGGCAACCTGAGACGCGGCTTGCGCCGGCATCGCGTCCACAAAGTCCTCGGAAATCTCGACGAACTGAATCGAAGCCATTTCCGGCATTTCAGGCGCAGAATCGTGCGAAGCCGATAACCAGATGGCCGCAGCAACCGCCAGATGCACCCCCGCCACACCGGCGACGGCGGCAACTCTTGTGACTGCAGACGGATACGGTAGACCACTGGAGCGAAGCGACATGTAGAGACAACGGACGCGAGTTGAAAGGCCTGCACATAGGGCTGAAAGCAATACCTATCGACAATCCACCCAGTAACAGGTTTGCAACAATAACAGAAATGCGAATTATTCGCAATATTGAATACGGATTTAACGCATGACATAACGCCCAGACCAGCCAGGAATCCTGCCGATTTTAGTTCTTTAGCGCATCAGGCCCGGACAGAAATCCAGGCCATACACCGTACCCGGATACATCCCGACATTTACACCGCCCTGCGCCTTTTACGTGCGGGCTTTTCCTTCAATACCCGCACCAGCCCCTTCAAACGCGTTTGCAGCGCGTCCACTTCCTCATCAGACAGTTCGGCCAGCATTTCGGCCTCGATCCCCGCCACTGCCTGATCACACTGCGCCATAAGCGCAAGGCCGGCATCCGTCAAACCAATGGGAATCACCCGACCCTGCACCGCGTCGGCCTGGCGCGCAATCCAGCCCTTGCTGACCATGACATTGACCATTTCGTTGGCCGATTGCGGCGAAATCAGCGAGCGTTCGGCCAACTGGGCATTGGACATATGGCCATAGGCCCGAAACACCGACAAGGCCGTGTATTGGGCGGCCGTCAGCCCATGCGCCGCAACGCGTTCGCGAATCTTGCGGCTGAGCATGCGGTCAAGACGACCGATCAGATAGGCAATGCCGGAGGGCCGCTGCGCAGCCGCCAGTTTATTCGTAGCCATGGATTTTCCGGGTAGAAAGCAGGGAGTGATTAATGGGAGTTGCCCGACGGATTAACAGAATGTAGTATACGGGTTATGTCAGGTAATCTGATATAGCGCACCTTATGCCAATCTGGCCAAAACGGTTGCATCACTAATAAAAACCGCTGGTCAATTCTGTTCATCAGCCTTCGGAGACAAACACCATGAAACGTATTTTAAAAACTTCTTTGCTCGCCGCCGCATTGGGTCTTGGCCTGGCTTCAGGCCCGGCACTGGCCGACATCAAAATCGGTGTCGTTTTGTCACTGACCGGCCCCGCATCAGGCTTGGGCATCCCCGTCAACACCGGCTTTGCCCTGTGGCCTGACAACATTAATGGTGAAAAAATCACTTTCATTACATTGGATGATGGCAGTGACCCTGCGCGAGCACAGAAAAACGTCGAAAAACTTGTCAATGAAGACAAAGTCGATCTGATCATTGGTTCCAGCACCACCACCCCGGCCATCGCCATGGGCGAAGTGGCGGCCGCCGCCAAAACCGTGCAGCTGGCCGCCGCGCCTGCTGAGTTCCCCGAGGGCAAAGGCACCTGGACCTTCCGTCTGCCCCAGTCAACATCGGTCATGGCCGGCGGCGTCATTGACGACATGAAGGCTCGCGGCATCAAGAACTTTGCGTTCATCGGCTACAACGACGCCTATGGTGACCTTTGGCTGCGCGACCTGAGCCGTCTGGCCAAAGAAGCCGGCATCAGCATCACCACCGCCGAACGCTACGCCCGCGCCGACACCAGCGTTACCGCCCAGGCCCTGAAGGCCATCGGCACCAACCCCGATGCCATTCTGATCGTGGCCTCGGGCAGCGGCGCCGCCATGCCTCACACCACGGTGGTCGAGCGTGGTTTCAAAGGCAAGGTGTACCAAACACACAGCGCCGCTTCGCGCGACCTGATCCGCCTGGGCGGCAAGGCCGTTGAAGGTTCGTTCGTCGTGTCGGGCCTGGCCGTACTGCCCGAGGGCCTGCCCGCCGACCACCCCTCGAAAAAAATCGCCACTGACTTCGTCAACGCCTATGAAGCCAAATATGGTGCCGGCACCCGCAACCAGTTTGCAGCTCACGCCTACGATGCTTATCTGGTGCTGGACAAGGTCGTACCCGTGGCCATGCAAAAGGCCAAACCCGGCACGGAAGAATTCCGTGTGGCCCTGAAAGATGCGCTTGAGAACCATGGCAGCATCCCGGTGACCCAGGGCGTTCTGACCTACACCAAAGATGACCACTTCGGTTTCGACAAGAAAGCCCAAATGATGCTGACCATTAAAGACGGCGCATTTGCAGCAGCACGGTAAGCTTCCACACGTACATCGCGATACGCACGACCGGCGTGTCGCGATACTCCCCGGCACTCAAGACATCAGGACCAGACTGCTGGTTCTGATGCCTTTTTGTATTGGCCAAAGCAACGCTACTTTTGATGACTTGACCACCAGTGGCGTCTTGGACCTTATGCACGGACGGCGGCATTATTGGCAGCCTGTAACCGCTTTTTCTCGCGGTCATTGAAGTTATGCACCAACGCGGTAATGTAGGCTGTGAAAATCGGGAAGGTGGTCATCCCGACCACAGCCAGCGTCGCCGTAGCCAGCTTGCCGATGGTGGTTACCGGAATGATGTTTGACCCCACCGTAGTCACTGTCATTGAGGCCCACCACAGTGCATCGGCATACGACGTGACCGACGGGTTCACGC
>JAAYID010000254.1 GCA_012744285.1 Alcaligenaceae bacterium | reverse complement strand
TCAGGATACGGCTGTCAACGGCACGCTGACGCACGGCATCTGTCAGGATTTCCTGACGCAACGAGGCCAGGTAATACGACCAGTTCACACCGGTTTTCTGGATTTCGGTACGCAACTGCGCCACCGACATCTTGTTGCGCTGGGCAATGGTGGCTACGGCCTGGTCCAGTTCCTGGTCGGAAACCGCAACCCCCATCCGTTTGGCTTCCTGACGGATGAGTTCTTCAGTGATCATGCGCTGCAGCACCTGCCGCCGCAATGTTTCGGCATCGGGAGCTTCAATTTTCTGGAATGCCAATTGCTTGCGCACGGTTTGTACTTCAGTGTCGACCTGGTGCAGGGTGATGACACGCTTGTTGACCACGGCGGCAATACCATCGGCAAAGCGCTGTGCCTGTGCCGCCTGGGGCTGCGAGGCACGGTTGGTCTGGGCAGAGGCTGGCGAAATGACCGAGCACAGCCCGACAACAGGGACCAACAGCGCAGCAAGCCGACGGTTGATTTGCACACGACGCATTATTCATACCTCTCGAAGGTGGTTTTTTCTGGGATGGGTGGAGTAACAGGTTCGTAACCCGCAATATTGCGACGCAAGAACCCCATCGAATCAGTCCCCAACGAACCCAGACCATTGAGCTCAAGCTGGAGGAAGACGGCTGTATTTTTGTCGCCCAGGGCGACCGAATAGCGCTGGAAGACAAACCGGGCGGCCCAGCAGCAATCGCCTTTGTATTCAAGCCCCATGATGGTTTGCGTCGAACGCTTTTCCTGGATGGAATAATCGAGACGGCCCATGAAATACAGCTTGCTGGCCACAGGCCACTGCGTGGAGATCACCACATTTTCTTTTGAACGGTCGACATAGCCGGGCACACGATAACCGGCCGGGTTGGAGATTTGCGCCGGGTCCCGCTCGTAGCGATAGGTTGCAGACAACGTCGCCAGGCGTTTCGGATTCCAGCGCAAACCGGCCGTCATGCGGTTGCGATCATTGGACTCGGGGTTGAACTGCGCATCGAAACGGGTCGTCAACGTGTCGGTCAGTGCAGCCGAAACGCCCACCAGATAGTCGGATCTTTTGTCTTCACGCGGTTTACCGCCGGGCAATGTAACCCGACGTTCGGAAAAATAGCGGCGCTGGGCAACCGACAACGACAAACGTTCAACCCCTGAGTTGGCGTCGAGCCAACGCGATGTCAGGCCGGCCGTCAGCTGGTTTGCATCCGCGATACGGTCCCAGCCGCCACTGAAATAATTTTCATCGAAGGCCTGGTCAAAGTTGAAGGTTGAGATACCCGTATCGTAGATGGGTATACCCGATTGATCACGGTAAGGCACTTTAAGGTAGTACAACCGGGGCTCAAGGGTTTGAACCGCATCTACACCAAAAAAGCTGGCATCGCGCTCGAAGGTCATGCCCGAATCAAGCGACAGGATAGGCACCACGCGCGATTGGCTGCGCGTGTAGCGCGGATACAAGGCGCTCCAGTTCTGGTTTGGACTGGCGTTGTACCAGTCGGTGTTGTATTGGCTCAGGTGCACGCCCGCTTTTGGGGTAATGTACCAGCCGGCCCGCACAATCGGGAATGCAATGGTGTTGTACGACTTGAACCGCGTACCATCAGGCCCCAGACGCTGGCCGTCAACATAGCCGGCGTAATCGGAGCCCCGGTCGTACCGGGGCAACACAAAACGCGTCACATAGTTGGACGACAGCAGATCAAAACCGTTCCAGTTGTAGCGCGTGCCGGTAATGTTCAGTTCGGGCTCTTTGTTGTAGGGCGGCATACGGTAGGCTGCGCCTGCCGTCGTATCTTGAAGGGTCTGGTAGGTATAGTGCTGAACCGATGCCGCCCAATACGGGCTACCGGCCCAACCTAACGTAAAAACACGCGGCAGATAATCAATTGAAGCCTGGTTGATGCCAATCGTGGAAAAATCACGAAAGAAATTGTCATCGGACACCGAATTGACATCGGCCACGGCATACAGGCCGTTACCAAACGTATGTGTGTGCTGCCACGAGTACATCCAGCGATTATCGCGGGTTTCTTTGTCGTTGCTGAGGTACGAACCGGCCAGCTGACCACTGTAGTTTCGACCCAAATACCGGTATTCAGCACCCAGCTGCAGCCCGCGTTTCGACATGTAGCGCGGGGTGACGGTCAGGTCGTAGTTTGGTGCCAGGTTGAAATAATACGGCAGCGCGAACTCGTAACCTGAATTGCTTGACCCCCCATAACTGGGGATCAGAAAGCCCGACTTGCGCTCTTTACGCAACGGAAACGACAGATAGGGCGATGCCAGAATAGGCACCCCCTTGAAATACAGCACGCCATTTCGGGCCACGCCCTCGTTGGCTTCGGTATCGAAGTCAACACGCGGTGCCGAGATGTACCAGGCCGGATCAGGACATGGGCAGGCCGTGTATGTCATATCCGTAAGACGCATCTGTGAACGACTGAAAATTTCAAGACGCTCGGCGCTGCCTGCTCCGCCCCCCGCCCCCAACCAGAAGTCAGGGTCGGAAATTTCGCCCGTATCATTGTTAAGGTTGTAACGCAGCTCAGGGCCGCGCACGATGGTGCCATCGCGCATGATCAAGCCATTGCCACGAACATCAACCTGACCGGTATCGCGCTGATAATCGATGCGATCACCCTTCACGACCGAATCAATACGGCGCACTTCGGCGTTGCCTTCCAGGGTGATTTTTCCGTCGGCGTCAGAATAAATACGATCAGACACCGTAAACGACGTCTTGTCGCTGTCATTGGCCGATGGCCTGACGCGCAACCGGGTCGCCTCGGACAGGCGGGTGGCCTGCCCCGCAGGAATTTCCGTGATGGTTAGCCGTGGGACCGGCGACTGTGCATCGCGGCCGCTGGCCTGTGCTGCCGACACGCTGCTTAACGCCACTAACACCGCCAACCCGACTAAACGCACAAGAATATCGCCCCAGAAAACAGATTATGATTTTGCCCTGACCGGCACCAGCGCACATCAACGTGATAACGGCAACCCGTTATTATAGAAGAAGCTGACCCGCTCAAAAAACCCTCACACTATAACTTGACTCGACACTTTATTGTCTGCTTATGACCGCCTTTTCGCACACGCCAGGCGATGCCCGCCTGCAGGCCCTCAAACACTGGTTGCAGCCGCTCGCCGCGCCATTCAGTCTCTCTCTTGATACGCTCACGCCCGCATCGGCGGATGCCAGTTTCCGTCGTTATTTCAGACTGCAAGGCAACGCAGGCACGGTCATTGCCATGGATGCGCCCCCGCCCCAGGAAGACTGTCGCCCGTTCATCCAGGTAACGCAACTTTTAGCCAATACCGGCGCCAATGTCCCCAAACTGCTGGCCCATGATACTGACCAGGGCTTTTTGCTGTTATCCGACCTTGGGCCGCAAACCTATTATCAGGCGATCCAGTCGGGCCTTGACGACACCACACTGCAAGCGCGTTATCGTGAGGCTCTGGCTGCACTGGTACAGTTGCAACACGCCGACCACAGCAGCCTGCCCGCCTACAACGCCGAGCGCCTGATGACTGAATTGCAGGTTTTCCCTGAATGGTTCATTGACGTCCACAGCAAGGCGACGCTGACCGACAAAGAAAGCGAAATGCTGCAACGGGTTTTCAACCTGCTGGTTGAGGACAACTGCCGCCAAGGCACTGTTCTGGTTCATCGTGATTTTCATTCGCCGAACCTGATGCTGTGTACAGAGCCTGCACACGGCCCGAACCCGGGCATCATTGATTATCAAGACGCGCTGGCCGGCCCCATCACCTACGACATTGCCTCTCTGGTCATGGATGCCCGCACAACCTGGGAAGAGCCGCAACAGCTGGACTGGGCCATCCGTTACTGGGAAATGGCCCGCCGTGCCGGACTGCCCATTGCGCCTGACTTTGCCGACTTCCACCGTGCCTACGAATGGATGAGCCTGCAACGCAACCTGCGCATCATGGGCGTCTTTGCGCGCCTGTCCCACCGTGACGGCAAACATCACTACCTGAACCACATGCCGCGCGTCAGCGGTTACATCCGGCAAGTTGCTTCGCGTTATGGCGTCTTCATCCCCCTGCTGCGACTTCTTGACCGCCTTGAAAACCGTCAAGTGATCGAGGGCTATACCTTCTGATGCGTGCCATGATTCTTGCTGCGGGGCGCGGTGAGCGCATGCGCCCCCTGACCGACCATACGCCCAAACCGTTACTGAGCGTTGCCGGCAAGCCCCTCATCGTCTGGCACATTGAACGGCTCGTAAAAGCCGGCCTGACCGAGATTGTTATCAATCATGCCTGGCTCGGGCACAAGATCGAGACCGCACTGGGGAATGGCGAAGCGTTCGGGGCCCGGTTAAGCTACTCGGCCGAAACCAAAGCCCTGGAAACCGCCGGCGGCATTGCCAACGCCCTGCCCCTTCTGGGTACAGACCCCTTTCTGGTCATCAATGGCGACGTGTGGTGCGACTGGCCCATCGAACTGGCGCTGACACATTCCGCCAGCCTGTGCGAACACAAGCTGGCTGCCTGGCTGGTGCTGGTCGGAAATCCGCCTCACAACCCTGAGGGGGATTTTTATCTTGAAACAGACGGCTACATTCGCGCAGACCCGACCGATCAAAATGCGTTCAAATTCACGTTTTCCGGAATCGGTGTGTACTCACCCGAATTGTTCGGTACCCTTGCACCCGGCGAACCCGCTGCGCTGGCTCCCTTATTGCGAAGCGATTACTAAATAATATTCTAGATAGTATTGCAGATATACCAAATTT